>DAOVUO010000104.1 GCA_030632545.1 Bacteroidales bacterium | reverse complement strand
CACACCGTGACTAGGGTAATTCTGAAAATGATTAGCAACGGCATTTATGCCGTTGTTCAAAAATGCCAGAGGATTAAGGCTTTAGCCAAAATATTGGGATAGTCACGGCGTGAATTCTTTAAAATAATGCAGTGTATTTTATATTTGCAATTGTCATATAGCACACTCACATCGTGACAAGGGCACACTAATTATTAAAATAAAATTCGTTAAATAGTACTAATAATACATAACAATATATTTAGTTATAATCTGACTGTCAAATATTTAACAATTAATCCTAACAGTTAGTAATTTAAAACATAACAAAATATTGACGATATATGAACTTTTTTCAATATTTTAGCTTTCTGGCATAATAAGCACATTTTGTTATCCCTTTGATTAAACAGAACTTACGAAATGAGAAAAAAGAAAACTGCATTATTATTTAGCGTATTTATTATAATAGAAATATTGGCTTTTCTCAAGATTGAAGATTTTCATAAGCATGAAGTAAACATGATTTTAGAAAAGGAAACTAACGAACTTGAAATAAAAATAATTTCAGCACAAAATTCATACACCTTGTTTACAAAAAATTTTTTTTCACAAAATATTAATAAACCAGAAATACTAAAACTGTTTAACACAGCCTACAAAGATGGCTTAAAACGCAAAGAAATAAGAGATAGTATACACAATATGCTTACATCAACTTATGAATACCTTAAATTAAGTAATATTAGACAGTTTATTTTTATTTTTCCAAATAACGAAACTTTTTTACGTTTCCACAGAATTCATAAATATGGCGATGACTTAAGCGATATTAGGTATTCGGTAAAAATGGCTAATAAAACAAAACAAATATATACAGGTTTTGAAGAAGGCAGAACCTACAACGGATTTAGGAATATTTACCCAATATTTTTGGACAGTACACATATTGGCTGCATAGAAATAAGTTATTCATTTGAGGCAATAAACAAGCAGATGCGACAATATAAAAATTGTGATTATGGCTTTATGCTAAAAAATGAGATTATTGAGCAAAAGGTTTTTGAAAACGAAAAAGACAACTACATACCATCAATACTTTCAGCTAATTACAGCAACGAAAAAAAATTTATTCATTATAGTAATGATAGTTTGAATTTTTTGAAACAAATTGACGAAAGCATTAGTAGTGAAATTGCAGATAAATTGGCTAAAAATGAAAATTTCACAATTTTTAAAAAGATTAATAAAAATAATTACATTATTTCTTTTATCTCAATAAATAATGTTGAAGGAAAACCTGCGGCTTATATCATTTCTTATCAAAAAGATACGATTATTGCAAAATATATAACAGATAATACCAGAACTCATATTATATCAACAATTGTAATTGGGCTAATTGCTTTATTTATTTTGTTGACTTTTATTAAAAGTGAAAAATTAAATGAAAGTGAAAAGAAATTCAGAATTTTTTTTGAAAATAATAGTGCCATAATGTTGCAATTAAATTTAAACAACAGAAAAATATTAGCAGCTAATAAATCAGCAATCGCTTTTTATGGTTATTCAAAAAATGAATTTATTCAAAAATCAATATATGATATAAACTTTAAATCGGCTGATATAATTAATAAGACACTAAAATCTGTGATAAGAGAAAATACTCATTTTTTTCAGTCTAAGCATAAACTAAAAAATGGCGAAATAAAAGATGTTGAAGTGTATGTTTCAATTATTAATATAGATAATAAAAAACACTTATTTGCAATTATTCAAGATATAACAAATAAGAAAAAAGCTGAGAATGATTTAATAGAAAGTGAACTGAAATTTAAAAATTTAGCCGAAAATGCTATTATGCCACTTGTTATTCACGGAATTGACAATAAAATTAAATATGTGAATCCAGCGGTAATAAAAATATTGAAGGCTAAAAATGAAGATGAACTCTACGGAAAATCGGTAATTAATTTTATACACCCAAATTATATTCCAGAATCAAAACAAGCGATAAAAGAATTATTTGAGAATAAAAAAGATTTTTATTCCGAACAAAAATTTTTGCGCCTAGATGGAAAAACCATTGACGTGATAGTTTTTGGAAAACAAATAAATTTTGAAAATAATAAAGCAATTCAAATAACATTTTTAGATATTACTGACAGAAAAAAAGCAGAAAAAGAGCTGAAAGTAGCTAAAAAAGAAGCAGAAACAGCTAATAGACTAAAAAGTGAATTTTTGGCAAACATGAGCCACGAAATTCGTACCCCAATGAATTCAATTATAGGATTTTCAGGTATTTTGAAAAAAAGAATCAAAGATAAAAAACATCTTTCTTATATTGATAGAATTGCAAAAAGTGGAGCAAATCTACTAGATTTAATAAACGACATTTTAGATTTATCGAAAATTGAGGCTGGGCAATTAGAAATACAAAAGGAATCTGCAAAACTACACGATATTTTTAACGAAATTCCACTTATTTTCTCAGAACTTTCGCAACAAAAATTAATTCCTATAAATATAACTTTTGAGGAGAACTTGCCAAAATCATTAGTAGTTGATACTTTGCGCATTAGACAAGCATTATTGAATTTAGTAAGTAATGCGTTAAAATTTACTCAAAAAGGTTCTATTTCTATTATTGTATCAGCTATACAAAGTTCAAAACCTACAAATATTGATTTAATAATTAAAGTAAAAGACACAGGGATAGGAATTCCAGAAAATGAATTAAAACTTATTTTTGAAAGTTTTACTCAGGTAAAAGGACAAAGAACAAGAAAACATGGCGGAACAGGACTTGGACTTTCAATTACCAAACACCTTGTTGAACTTATGGGTGGAAAAATTAAAGTTGAAAGTACAATAAATATTGGGTCTATATTTACCATTATTTTGGAAAATGTAGAAATTGATCATTCAAAGCAAGAAGAGATTATAGAAAAAAGTGTTAATCAGACTACTATCAAAAAATCAAAAATACTGCATGTTGAGGATAATGAATACAATAGAGATTTAATTGCCGCAATTTTTGAGAATAAAAACATTGAGTTAAAAGAAGCTGCATCAGGAAATGAATCGCTTGAAATACTTAAAAATTATACCCCCGATTTAATATTAATGGATATCCAAATGGATGGCATTGATGGCTACGAAACAACAAAATTTATTCGTAACAACAACAGAATAAAATCAATTCCAATAATTGCAATTACAGCAAATGCAACAATTGAAGAAATTGAAAAATTCAGCCATGTTTTTGACGATTATCTTACAAAACCTATTGATGAAAATATATTAACAAAAACAATTGAAAAATTTTTAAATACGAACTGACAATGGACTGAAAATCAACTGTCTGAAAGTTTTATTTGATTTTATATTTAAAAACATAAGATATTTCCAAACAATATTATTGAAATAACGTACACAGCGTAAGCAAAAATTTTGAATAATAATTTTGAATCTATAACACATGACAACAACAAAAAACACCATTATAATAATCGGCCTTATCGTTATAGAATTAATAGCTTATCTTAAAATTAAAGATACTCATGAACTAAAATTAGCACAATATTTAGATAAACAGACAAACGAGCTGGAAGTAAAACAAAAAGATGCTCAAAAAGCTTATACTTTACTTACAAAAAATATTTTTGAGCAAACAATTAATACTCCAAGTGTTTTAAAACTATATAGTAAAGCAGCCAATGCCAAAGACCCCCAAAAAAAAATAATTCGTGATAGTTTATACGAACTATTACTTCCTGTATACAAATACCTCAAATCAAGCAATGTTAAGCAAATGCAGTTCCATTTACCCGATAACGAAAGTTTTTTGCGTTTTCATCGACCCCAAAAATTTGGAGACGATTTATGCAATGTGCGCTACTCGGTGAAAATGACAAATTTAACAAAGCAAAATCATTCGGGTTTTGAAGAAGGTAGAGCAAGTTACGGATTTCGTTATGTATTTCCTTTGTTTAGCGAAAATGTACACATTGGGAGTGTAGAAACTAGCTTTTCTTTTGAAGCCCTAAAAAAAATATTAAATGATAATGGAAATACTGTTTTTGGATTTATGATAAATAAAAAAATTGTAGACTCAAAGGTATTTAAAGATGTAAAAAAAGAATATACACAAAGTATAATTTCTACTAACTATGTACACGAAAAAAAATGCTCACATTATAAAGGCGATACACTTAATTTGCTAAAAAAAATTGATAAAAAAATTAAGGAACAAATTGCTGCTAATTTGGAAAAACACAAAAATTTCACTGTCTATACTCAAATAAGCAATACCCACTACTTAGCTTCTTTTGTATCAATAAATAATGTGGAAGGAATACCTGTTGCCTATATTTTTTCATACAAAAAAGACTCTGAAATTAATGCTTATAAGAACAATTATGTAAAAACTCAAATTATTACATTTATTGTTATTCTGCTCATTGGTTTATTTATATTTATTGTTTTAACAAAAAACGAGAAAATAAACGAAATGGACGAAAATTACAAACAGATTTTAGATGCAAACAACGATATTGTGTTTATGGTTAACCAAAAAGGTAAATTTTTGTATTTAAACAAACAAATTGAAAATTTTCTTGCATACAAACCCCAAGATCTTATAGGAGAAACATTTACTAACTATATATTGAAAGACGAAATTTCTAAATATCATGCTAAAATTGACGAACTATTTGCTAAAGAACTACTCACAAGAATTGAAGCCAATATAATACACAAAAATGGCACTGAAATTCCAGTAGAAATAACTGGAAAAATTATTAAATACAAACAAGAACTTGTTGTTGTAGGCACTATAAAAAATATTACAGAACAAATAAAACAAATAGAACAAATAAAACTACAAAATCAAGAATACGCTGCTCTAAACGAAGAATTAATGGCTTCGGAAGAGGAATTACAACAAAATAACGAAGAATTAATGGCTTCGGAAGAGGAGTTACAGCAGAATAACGAAGAATTACTTAGCACAAACGAGGAAATTGAAGCACAATACAAATACATTGAAAAAGTTGAAGAAAAACAGCGAAAAATTTTAGATACATTTCAAGATGGAATATACATAAGTACACCCGACTCAAAAATTACCTATGTAAACTCAGTTTTAAGAAAAAAAATTGGTAGAAATCCAGTGGGGGAAAAATGCCACAAAGCGATATATAACATTGAAAATAAATGCGATTGGTGTATTTATGATAAACTAAAAGATTCAAAAACAAATATAGAATATGAAATCGAAAACAAAGATAAAACACTTATAGTAAATAATATATTGCTCGAGAACAACAATAAATTAACAGTTTTTCACGACATTACAGAACGTAGAGATAGACTTAAAGAAATAGAAACACAATATCAATTACTTGTAAAAAGCGAGCAAAAATTACATATAGCCAAGCAGCAAGCCGAAAAAGCCAATCACTTAAAAAGCGAATTTTTGGCAAATATGAGCCACGAAATTCGAACACCAATGAATGCAATTATAGGGTTTTCGAGTATTTTACAAAGAAAGATAATCGACAAAAAGCAACTTTCTTACGCCGAAAAAATTTCAAAAAACAGCAATCACTTACTAAAAATAATAAACAACATTCTTGATTTGTCAAAAATAGAAGCAGGATTAATTGAAATTCAGAATGAACCAACAAATATGCAGAACGTATTTAATGAAATACAAAGTATGTTTTCAGAGTTATTCTACAAAAAAAATATAGCACTAAACATAAACATTGATGAAAAACTGCCCAAATTTTTGTCAATTGACGAATTGCGTTTAAAGCAAATTTTGATAAATTTAATTAATAATGCCCTGAAATTTACCGAAATAGGATCGGTTTCAATTAATACTACCACAGCCCCAGTGGTAAATAAAGAAACATCCAAAAACGAGACTCAAAAAACTAAGCTGATTATTGAAGTAAAAGATACAGGTATAGGCATTTCGAAAAAACAAACACATATTATTTACGACAGTTTTAGGCAAGTTGAAGGACAAATTACTAAAAAATATGGAGGTACTGGACTTGGTTTAACAATTACTAAGCGAATTATTGAACTTATGGATGGCTCAATTTTGGTAGAAAGCAAAATTGGTGAAGGTTCTGTATTTAAAATTGAATTTAGAAATGTGGAAATATTACCTACAGAACATATTGAAGTGAAAAATCAAGAAAAATCAAGTACAGATTTAAAAAAGTCAAAAATACTTCATGTTGAAGATGTTGAAGACAATAGAGAATTAATTGCTGCATTTCTTGAAAATGAAAATATTGAATTAAAGGAGGCTAACACAGGAATAGAAGCTTTAGAATTATTGAAAAATTATACGCCTGATTTAATTTTAATGGATATTCAAATGCCAGGATTAAATGGCTACGAAACAACAAAATTTATTCGTCATAACAACAGAATAAAAGCAATTCCAGTAATTGCAATTACAGCAAATGCAACAAAAGAAGAAATAGAAAAATTTAGCCATGTTTTTGATGATTATCTTACAAAACCTATTGATGAAAATTTATTAACAAATACAATTGCAAAGTATTTAAATAAAAATTGAGAATAAGCTAAAAATCAAGTACTTGAAAATCAGATTGAATTTTACATTTTAACTTAAAACTTAACAGCCAGCCCCGAACATTGGGGAAGTATTATATTAGTAAATGTGAGTAATTTTGAATAAGGAAAATACCGCTTAAAATAAATCGAGTGCGTATAAATTTTATACCTTTGCACCAATTATGGAAATTGGAAAAATAAACAAACTAAGAATTGATAGATTCTCTGATCATGGCTGTTTTCTCGAAGATGAAAGAACAAATGATGTGCTTTTGCCCAAAGCCTATGTTACAGAAGAAATGAATCTTAACGATGAAATTGACGTATTTATCTACAAAGATTCGGAAGATAGAATTGTTGCTACAACATTAAAACCCATTATTGAGTTAGAAACATTTGCTTACTTACAAGTAAAAGAAGTAAACAAAATTGGCGCTTTTGTCGACTGGGGTTTACCTAAAGATTTGCTCGTTCCTTATGCAGAGCAAACCGTAAAAATGAAACAAGGTGAATGGTATTTGATATTTTTGCTAAAAGACGACCAAACCGAACGCCTAATTGGCTCCAACAACGAGAGAGAATTTACTTATACCGACGAAATTGATGTAAAAGAAGGCGATGAAGTAGATTTATTACTTTACAATATGACTGAGCTTGGAATGAATGTTATTGTAAATAATTTGTATAGAGGACTAATTTTTAAATCCGATATTCATCAAAATATAAAAGCTGGCGATAGAATAAAAGGCTATATTAAAAAAGTAAGAGATGATGGAAAGCTTGATATTGTGCTCGAACGCCAAGGATATAAAAATAGCATTGATAAAAACTCAGAAATTATACTCTCTGCCATAAAGGAACATGATGGTTTTCTAAAGCTTACGGACAAAAGCAATCCTGAAGAAATAAAAATAATTTTAGGATTGAGTAAAAAAGCATTCAAAAAAAGCATTGGAAGTTTGTATAAACAAAAGCTTATAGAAATAAAAGAAAACGGAATTAAGCTAAAAAACAAAAAATCATCTAAATAGAAATACTTTTAATCAAGTTCAGCTTAGGGATTGTTCCGAAATAACTTGACGCTTTCAACTTGTTCTTTTGCCTTTTAACTTCCTTGAAAATTCTTTAAATAGCTCGCTATTCGCAGATTTTTCAACTTGTTAAAAAACAAAATAACTTGGTTTAAAACTGT
>DAOVUO010000422.1 GCA_030632545.1 Bacteroidales bacterium | reverse complement strand
TAGTAAACAGAAAAGAATTACCAAATGTTGATATTGGTTTTGCGCTATTGCCACAATTCGAGGGAAAAGGCTATGCCTCTGAAGCAGCAAAAGCTGTGCTAAAATATGCGAAAGAGAAACTGCATATAACTACAATACTTGCCATTACACTAGAGAACAATACTGCATCTATTAAATTACTTAACAAACTAGGGCTATCGTTTCAGAAAAAAATAAAGTTTGAACTTGATGGAAATAATGAGTTTTTGCTCTTTTCTACTTAAAAAGTGCTCGTTAAACTTTGTCCAAGTTGCGGCAACTAAACTCACAAAGGGCTTGCAACCATCAATTTGCCTAACAAAAACCATGACAAAGTTCTGTAATCACTTTCTAAGAACGAGTCTGCTTCCTTTCGTCGCTATGACAAATTTATCTAAACACTTTTATGGCCAATTTCAACTTTTCAATCACTATAGCATAAATTGTCAATTTATTTATCCCAAATCCATCAAGCACATTCATCTGTCAAACAACCTATTACGACTAAACGTTTAATTTTAACAAATAATTAAGACCAAAAATTAGTACTATGTATTGCATAATACAATATAAAATACATATCTTTGTATTGGATTTAATTATGTTTTACAAAGTATTATATCATGAGTATAGAAACTAATATTATAGTTCAAATTATTGCATCAGGAATACATTCCGAGAATGAGATAGAGAAAAGCTTCTCAATAGAATCTACAGATAATTCAGACATCATATATAAAAATAGCTTAATAGAACTTATTAGCAATGCTTGGGTAGATAAAGCAGTACTATTTGAGAAAACAGGTTTACAGAACTACTACTTTCTTACTCATAAAGGGAAAATACGTTTTGGACAAAAAAGTAAAATCACAATATAAAGTAAATAATAAACCAATCATTAAATTACATTGCCATGAAAAAAGCCTTTAAAATTAATTTATCTGGAGCTATTTTTAATATCGACTCCGATGCATATGGGGCCTTAAAAAAATATTTAGGTGCTTTAGAAAACTACTATACCGACGACATTGACGGAAAAGACATTGTTGCCGATATTGAGAACCGTATAGCTGAACTATTTCAAGACAAGCTATCTAGCTACAAACAATCTATCTCTATTGACGATGTTAAGGAAGTTTTAGCAATACTAGGCAATCCCGATGAAATATCAGAAGACGATACTCATGTACATACAAAAAAAGTCCTTAGGCGAATTTATCGTAATCCTGATGACAGAATACTTGGAGGTGTTTGCGGTGGTTTAGGTGCATACTTTGGTATTGAAGCTAATTGGGTTCGTCTAGCTTTTGTTCTTTCGGTATTCCTATTAGGAGCAGGCTCAATATTATACCTTATTCTTTGGGCATTAGTTCCTATTGCCAGAACATCAGCAGATATACTAGAAATGCGCGGCGAGAATATTACTATTCAAAATATTGAAAAAGCTATCCGTAAGGAATTTGAAAATGTTAAACGCCATTGGAACGAGAAAAAGAAAAACGGCAGCTATTTGTAAACAATAGCTTGTTAAACTTTGTCAGAATTGCAGTTTATAATAAACACAAACTTATAATCTGCAACAAAGTTTAAATTATATAACCATTGCTTTTATGCAAAAAAAACATATAAGTCATTATAACATATACCTTATGCTAATAAGCATATAATTATGAATAAAACATAAAAATTTAAAAATATGAAACTAGAAAATGCTAAAGCTCAGATGCGCAAAGGTGTTTTGGAATATTGTATACTTAGTTTACTTTCCAAAGAAGACAATTACGCCACCGACATTATAAGAAAGCTTAAGGAATCAGAACTTATAGTTGTAGAAGGAACTCTATATCCACTACTTACACGCCAAAAAAATGCAGGTTTACTTGGCTATCGTTGGGAAGAATCAACCCAAGGGCCTCCTCGTAAATACTACAAAATTACTGAAAACGGCATAAAATTTCTAAACCAATTAGACAAAGCTTGGAATGATTTAATTGCCTCTGTTGAAACCATTAAAAACGACAATGGTAAACTAAAACTTGAATCAGCTAAAGAATAAAATAATGGAAACAAATATTAGAACCAATATTGGAGGCTTTATTTTTAATCTGGAAAGTTCGGCATTTGCGATGCTTGAAAATTATCTGGATAAAATAAAAGCCAGCTTTTCTTCCCCCGAAGAAGCTGAGGAAATTAGTAACGACATTGAATACCGAATTGCTGAACTTCTGCGCGAGCAAGAAAAAGACGAGGATACCATTGTAGAGCTTAAAAACATACAAGCAATTATTGAAATTTTAGGCTACCCCGATGATGAAGCTATTGATATGTCAGACCACGAAGATGACAGTGAAATAAAGGGCGAGCGTAAACTATACCGTCATCCATCCGACCGCTATTTAGGTGGTATATCTGGAGGATTTGGTGCTTATTTTGGAGTACATCCCAATATATTTCGGGTTTTATTCATTATACTAGGCTTCTTCTCGGGTTTTGGCGCATTACTATACCTTGTACTATGGGCAATCATTCCCGAAGCCCGAACTCGAATACACCTACTTCAATTAAAGGGCAAGAACCCAAGTTTTGATAATTTAGAAGATGCAATTGAAGAAGAATTTAGTGCGGTAAAAAACAGCTTTAATACTCTAAAAAACTCTAAAGGACTTAAGCAACTCCCAAAATTTATCAACAAAGTACTTAAAGCAATACTAAACATTTTTATATTCGTATTTAAAACGTTTGCTTTCTTTATTGCAATTATTGCCTTATTTATATCCACTGCCATGCTATTTGCGTTTGTAACAAGCTTATTCTTCCCCGGAAGTATATTCTCGCCAATAGGCTGGTTTAATGCACCAATTGATAACAATTTTTACCAATTAATTTTTCCTTTAGGCGATATTATGATGCTAAAACTAGGCTTATTATTATTCCTAGGTATTCCAGCATTATTTGTTCTAATGGGCTCAATCCGAATACTATTCCGACTACCATTTAAAAACCGAAAAATAATTAGAGCCACAGGATTAGTTGCTTGGATAATTGGCCTATTTATGATTGCAAGTATAGGACTAAGTCAGAGAAAAGCATTTGCTTTCGAGGCCGAAGAATCAAAAGAATATGTTTTAAAAGCTTTTGAATCGGATACTTTATATGTAGAATCAAATGAGCTAGATATAGAAACACTTCATTTAATTGATGGCGAATTTCAGCTTGATG
>DAOVUO010000436.1 GCA_030632545.1 Bacteroidales bacterium | reverse complement strand
TTTTTGTTTGAAAATGAGCATACTTACTCCAAAATGAACAATTGCATTAATTAGAGTAAACATTCCTAAAAATGGTTCACCACCTTCAATTTCGTTTAGTAAACCATATCCAATTCCATAAAAAATAAATGCATTGCTTAATAGCAGAAGAATATCGCCAATATCGAATTGTTCTTTTTTTATGAGCTTATAGGTTAAAAAGCTTATATAGAATATTGCAAAGAATATACTTATAAATATAAAGGCAAGCCTGAAGTGAATATCTTCATCATACATATTTACAAGCCAAGCAATAAAAATAAGCCAACTTATTGAAAATGATGAATAGTAAAGAGGTTTCCAATACTTTTTAAATGAGAGTACTAAAATTCCAAAATTAATTATGGCCATATAGCTAAATAACACTGCTACTTTTCCTGAGCCATCACTAAGTAAAAACGGGATTGTATATGCACCAACTAATCCAAAATGTGCAATTATTTGCTTATCATAGCTTAATGCTGCAAAAACAGTAAATGCAGTAAATATAAGCATTAATGCAAATGTTATAATTTGTGGAATAAATTCATAGTAACTATAAGCAGCATAAGTCACAAAGTATAAAATGGCCATAGCTCCACTTAAAAGAACTGCACTATAGGTTTCGTATTTTGCTTTTAGTTTTATAGCCACAGCAAGTAAGGCAAGTCCAAAAAAGTATGCCATAACTGTGCGAGCTAAAGGACCAAGCATTTCTTTATCCATTGCATATTTTGCACCTAATGCCACGCCTATTACTATAATTATAATTCCAAGTTTACTAATAAGATTTTCACCTATAAACTTTTCGATGTTTGATTTTTTATTGAATTTTGGTTTTTTGAAAATTGGAGGTTTAGGCTTTCGTGGTTTTACTGTATTGCTTTCTTGTATTTCTTTTATTTGCTCATTTTTTTCTGTGTCGACTGTTTCTTTGGTTTGTTCAAATGTTTCAGTCGTTTTCTCTGGTTCTGATTTTTGTAGCTCTCGTATTTCTTTTCGTAGCCCAACAATTTCTTTAATAAAAGATTCTTGTCTTTTTACTAAAGATTCCAATTGCTCTGATAGTTGATTAAGCTTGTTGTTCTGTTCCATTAGTAATGTGTTTGAAGTATATTAGCTTAAATTTATATAGCAAATTAGAGAAAAATTGAATAACAAACAAGTTTTTGAATCGCTAAAACCAACTAGATTCATGTAATTTTATCTTTTGATTTTCCCAGGTAATGTGAATTCATATCGTTTCCTAAGAATTTTTGTGGTAATAAACCTGTCAGCTCTTCGTAGGCCTAGGAATAGTTGCCATATAAATTTGTCTTCTTTGTAATATTTTTCAATTTCTTTATGTTCTATGCCCTTATTTAAAAGCTCTTTCCCCATTTGATTAGCTAAATCTAAACATTTAGGAATTAAATCTGACTGTTGCTCTTTGTATAAGTTGGCAATTAAATCTATTACAACAAGTCTAAAATCATAATATCTGTCCATTACATCTTGTAGGAAAAATTTCTTTAAAAGCCATTGCATGGGCTTTGGTGCACTTTGCAAAAATAATAAGGGATTCATTTGTTCAATGCTGTTTTTTCTGATAAATGGTGTACTTGTGTCTATAAAAAGTAATTCAGTATTTTCTGTAATGCTCGTATTTTTACTGTAATTTTTTACTGCCCAATTTGATATCTGGCAGTCTAAACCAAGTAATAATTTAGGATTTTCATTGTTATATTGCCATAAACTAGTCATTTTGTTCAATACGAGTTTAAATAACAACAAAGCTTCTTTATCACTGTGATTGTGAATTATTTTATTTCCAATCGCATCACCATCTAAACGATTTTGACTTAAATACGCAACATATTTCCCATTATGTCCTTTAACCCAATATGCATCACTTTGAGGCGGTGCAATATTTTTGTTTTCAAGTAGTTGGTTGTATTCTGTATATATTTTAGAATAGTCGCTTGCTTGTTTTTCGCTATCAAATAAAGGTAAACGCTTATATGCTTGTGTATTATATTTATCGTTTTTAAAACTTAATACAGTACTTATTTCACCGTAACCCAGAATTTTTATGGGAATAGGCGATTTTTCCCATTTGGTAGGATTAAAATTATTCTCAAACTCTTGTAGAAATGCAGTTGTTTCTTCAAATGATTGCATACAGTATAAATTTAAAATATTTTTTCAATAAATTCTTTGATATTAAAGGCCATATTATAAAATTTCAGTTTAAAAACTGCTTTGTCAATTTTTTTTAAAATTTCATCTGCTTGTTCTTTTGTAATTATTAGTGGTGGAAGTATTTGACATACACGCATATCATTATTTGAGTATAAAGAAAACATACCAGTTTCGTAAGCAGTTTTTGTAAATAATAAACCGTATTTTTCGTCGTGGAATTCAATTCCTGCCATTAATCCGAGTTGTCTGAATTTAGCAATATACTTAGGGTATTTATTTTTAATTTTTTCAAATCCCAAATGCAAATGTTGTGCAATTTCATTAACATGAGCTAAAAATAAAGGTTCTGAACTTATTTCCAGTACTTTTGATGCTACATCAACGCCAATTTCTGAACCACCAAAAGTGCTGATATGTATAAATGGATGCTCATTAAAGAATTTTTCGAGGGGTTCTCTAAAAATGGTCGCAGTAATAGGATAAATACCTCCCGATAATCCTTTCCCAATAACAACAATATCTGGAATTATATTGTAATGTTCAAAACCCCAGAGTTTTCCAGTTCGCCCCAATCCAGTTTGTACTTCGTCAATTATCATAAGAGTACCAGTTTCAGTACATAATTTGCGTAGTTCAAACATATATTCTATGCTCGGAATGACAATTCCTAAGGTGGCTGGAACAGTTTCCATAATAAATGCTGCTGTATTTTCATCAATTTGTTCTCGTGCCGCATTTATATCGCCAAAAGGTATTTGTACAAAATTTGGTGCATTTTCGCCAAAAGCGTTTCTGTATTGTTCGTCTCCTGCTGCAATTGCTAAACCTGTATGACCGTGATATCCGCCAGTAAAGCTTACAATTTTTTGTTTTTTGCTATATCCCCGAGCTAGTTTTATAGCAAGGTCTATTGCTTCACCGCCGCTTAC
>DAOVUO010000049.1 GCA_030632545.1 Bacteroidales bacterium | reverse complement strand
CATGCATAAGTTTAATAGTTCTAGTTTTTGTATTCAAAGTGTTATATTTTTTATATACGACAGGTAATTTGGGTTCACAATCGGTATAATTCATAATTTAAGTCAAAAAAAAGACGGCAAATTTGCCGTCTTTTTATATAAATGATTTGTCCTTTATACATCAATATTTGCATAAGTTGCATTTTTCTCGATAAATTCTCGTCTAGGAGGAACTTCATCTCCCATTAACATGGAGAAAGTACGGTCTGTTTCGGCTGCATTCTGTATAGTAACTTGTTTAAGTGTACGGAATTCAGGATCCATAGTTGTGTCCCATAGTTGTACAGCATTCATTTCACCCAAACCTTTGTATCTTTGAACATGTACCGAGTCTGGATTGTTTTTTCCAAGCTCAAGTTGGGCAGCTTTTCGTTGATCTTCAGTCCAGCAATAACGCTGTTCTTTTCCTTTTTTCACTAAGTAAAAAGGTGGTGATGCTATGTACAAATACCCATTTTCGATTAATGCTTTCATATATCGAAAGAAGAATGTCATAATCAGTGTTGTAATGTGGCTTCCGTCCACATCGGCATCTGTCATAATTACAATTTTATGATAGCGTAATTTTTCGAGATTAACAGCTTTTGAATCTTCTTCTGTTCCAAGAGTAACACCGAGAGCGGTAAATATATTTTTGATTTCTTCGTTTTCAAAAATTTTATGTTGCATGGCTTTTTCAACATTCAATATTTTACCTCTTAATGGTAAAATAGCTTGAAAACGTCTGTCTCTTCCTTGTTTTGCAGTTCCACCCGCAGAATCTCCCTCGACAAGAAATACTTCACTTTTTGAAGCATCTCGCTCTGAGCAGTCGGCTAATTTTCCTGGTAAACCTGATCCACCCATAATTGTTTTTCGCTGAACCATTTCACGTGCTTTTCTTGCAGCATGGCGAGCTTGAGCTGCCAGAATAACTTTTTGCACAATGATTTTTGATTCTTTTGGGTGTTCTTCGAGATAATTTTTTAGCATTTCGCTTACTGCCTGATCAACAGGAGCACTAATTTCACCATTTCCCAGCTTAGTTTTGGTCTGACCTTCAAATTGTGGTTCTTGTACTTTTACCGAAAGAACAGCTGTTAAACCTTCTCTGAAATCATCCCCATTAATGTCAAATTTCATGTTTTTCAACAATCCCGAATCTTCTGAATATGCTTTAAGCGTGCGAGTAAGCCCTCTACGAAAACCTGTTAAATGCGTTCCACCCTCGTGAGTATTTATATTATTTACGTAGGTATGTACATTTTCTGAAAAAGAGGTATTGTAGTGAATAGCTATTTCTACTGGAACATTATTTTTTACAATGTCAATATATATAACTTCTGGGAGTAGTGCCTCTCTAGTATTATCCAGATATAAAGCAAATTCTTTTAAGCCTTCTTCTGATATAAATTCTAGAGATTTAAAATCACCATTTTCGTCTTTTTCTCTTTTATCTACAAGACTAAGTTTTACTCCTTTATTCAAAAATGCAAGCTCACGTAATCTAGTGGCTAGAATATCAAATTTATATTGAATTGTGGTAAATATTGTAGTGTCAGGAATAAAAGTAATGATTGTTCCTGTTTTATCACTAACACCAATTTCTTGTACATCGCTTACTGGGTTTCCTTGCTTGTATTCTTGCTTAAAAATCTTGCCTTCACGGTGAATTTCAGCTGTTAAAAGTGTTGAAAGTGCATTTACACAGGATACACCAACTCCGTGTAGCCCACCAGAAACTTTATAAGAATCTTTATCGAATTTTCCTCCAGCATGCAAAACTGTCATTACCACTTCTAATGCAGAACGGCCTTCTTTCTCGTGCATACCAGTTGGGATTCCTCTACCATCGTCTTTTACAGTAATTGAATTATCTTCGTTTATGCAAACTTCAATAACAGAACAATATCCCACTAAAGCTTCATCAATAGAATTATCTACTACCTCATAAACTAAGTGGTGTAAACCTCTTTCGCCCACATCTCCAATATACATTGCAGGACGTTTTCTTACTGCCTCCAAGCCTTCTAATACTTGAATACTGTTTGCTGAATAAGATTGATTTTGATCTAAGTCTTTTTCTTTATCGCTCATTATTAATTTTTTTAAGAGATATTCAAAAGTGCAAATAATTCCAATCGGCTAATTTGTCGACTCGTTTTAACTAATTATGAAACTTGTAGTTATACGATATGAAATGCTTTAAACGATAATTTGAATATTCGCTTTTAAAATACCTACCAAAAGTAGTAAAAATCTGGTATTTGCGAAATTTTATTATTATTTTTCGATAAACACACACTACTGAATGTTAGCTTATTAGAATATGTGTTGATAAGTTTTTTATTTTCCGTTTTATTTCTAGTTGTGATTATTTCTTATTAATGTCGATTATGAACCAAAACTATACTTTATAACTTAATTTTTTAAAATAAAATTGTAGGAAGATAAACGCTATACCTGCGAGCTATAATTTATTAAATTAGTAAAAAAAATAATGTGTATATATCTAGCAATACAACGGTTACAGCCATGTCTACAGTATAGTTTGTTTTTTTATTATAAAAACTGCCTAGTGCCGAAAAAAGAATCAGCAAAATAGGGGCAAACATAAATAATTGATAAATTCCAAAAGCTGGTTTAGCTGAAACTTTTAGCTTTTCCACATTTTTCCATTCACTTTGGTAATATCTAATTTGTGGATTAATAAAGCCTATAATTTTGAAATCTATGTTAAATACGAATGTTTTTTCTATTTCTAAAGAGTCTAGCCAGCGTAATGCGCTTATAAATTTCTGATTAACAATTGGAAAATTTATTTCATCTTTGATAATTCTTAGGGATTCTTGTCTTTCTACTTTGAAGGAATAGATTTTAACTTTTTTTTTGGGTAAAAAGACATCAATAAAAATGAATAGAACAAAAATAAAGGAGATTAAGTTAAAATAGTAGGCTATTTTTTTTGATTTTTTAGAATAATTAAGTTTTGCTTTCTTTTTTACATGGACATCTTTTTTTTGAGCATATTTCTTGTATTGTTGTTTATAAGTTTTTGGTGGTGAATTACTAAAAATATCAAATTGTGCTTTATATGCTGCATCGTAAATTTGTTTTTTGCTTGCATTTGATAAGGTTTGATAAGCTTCGTTTATTTGGGCAAACTTTCTGGTTGCGATAGGCGAAGAATTCTTATCAGGATGGTATATTAGTGCCAATTTGCGAAATGCTTTTTTTATTTCATTTTCTGTAGCATTTTTCTCCAAGCCCAAGTCGATATAATAGTTTCTAAGCATTTAATTATACTCGTTTTAAAATTTTTAAAGCTTTAAGATATTTGTTTATTCGTTGCAAATCTTTGTCTTTTAATTCATTTAAACGCAGTACGTTAAGGTTGTCTGTTATGTCATTAATTTTTACTTTTCTGGCTAAAGGAATATTTATTATGCCTTTAATAAAAGTGTCGTAATTTTCTTCCTCCTTTTTTGTTAAAGCTTCTATTGCTGTCGTTATTTCAAGCGAAAAACCCTCGTTTTTTATATCAGTAATAGTATAGTTCGAGTCTTCGACAACATCATGTAAAAGACCAACTATTTTTTCGTTTAAATTTTCACCCTTTTGCATTACACTAATTGGATGAAGTATGTAGGCTTGTCCAGCTTTATCAGTTTGTCCTTTGTGTGCATTAAGTGCTATTTCTAGTGCTTTTTCTATTGTTGACATTTTAGAAGTTTAAGAAAATTTGATTTAAAAAAACTTCCATGTCTTTTCTTACTTGTCCAGAGGAAGTATTGTAATTGTTTATAAGTAACGCAAATGCGTATTCTTTGCCCGATTTTGCTTTTAGATATCCCGATAAGCTACGTACTTGTCTAAATGAACCTGTTTTTGCCCAAATTGCACCTGCAGGAATTGTCCTTTTTCCAAAAGATTTCATTGTTCCATTTTTCCCATTAACAGCTAAAGAATTAGCAAAAACTGGATAGTTGGTGGAGTGTCGCATGTAATTAAGCAAAAAAACTAATTGTTCGGCAGATATTGAATTCTGTCGCGATAAACCACTTCCATCTGCAATATACAAACCATCATTTGGCATATTTTTATCTTTCCAAAAATTGGTAATGCTTTCCGTTCCGTTTCTAATGCTACCTAGTTTTTTGTTTTCTACAGCAATGTTTGCTATTAATTGATCTGCATATTGGTTTATACTTTTTTTGTTAGTGAAATAAATAATATCAGCAAGAGTTGGTGACGAAAATTTCCCAATAAATTTTAAATTACTTTGAGCCTCAAAATTGCTTTCAAATATGTTTAAAGTAGTTATCTTTTTAATGTTTAGTAAGCTATCTACAATATAAGCAAAATATAAATTCGGATTAGGAATTGCACCTTTTATTTTAAAATCTGCTTTTGCTTTAGGAATTGTTCCACGAATAATAATATTATTGTTGAATGCTTGTCCAAAAATGTAAGCTTGATCGCTTGTCCTGTTTGATGATAGAACACGGTTGTCTGTACTAAGATTAGGTATATAAGGCTCAATTTCGATTATTTTGGTAGGTTTTTCTGGTTCAAGTGGTGAGCTAAAATGTATTGTGAATAAGTTATCAAAAACTGAGATAGCATAAGCTCCACAGGCATAATAGTTTGCCATATCTTCCCAATTTGAACTGGGTGCTACGGCTTCATCTGAAAAAGCTGAAGCATCTACAATTATTTTTCCGCTAATTTTGCTTATATTTTGTCTAACTAAAATGTTTGTAATGGAGTCAATAAAGGCAAAACGGTTTTCATTATTATAAAAATATTTTGAACCTAATGTAGGATCACCCAAACCTTTAATCACAAGGTTTCCATATAGTATTTTGCTTTGTTTGTCGATATGGCCTTGAATATATATTGCTGTTTCGAAACGATGGTTTCCACCAAATTTTTCGAGGGCTGTGGCTGTCGTTACAAGTTTCATTGTAGAGGCAGGAATCATGCTTTTTTTATCGTTTAAACTTAGTACTTTCTTATTGTTTTGAATGTCGTATAGTAAAAATGATATTTGCGCTGGTTCGTAAGCCTGTTTTTGCCAAATTTCCCATGGATTTTGCTGCGCAACAATAAAATTATTAGGATTAATAAAAATTATTAAAAGGATGATTCGTTTATACATTAGTCTGAAATTATAATTTTATTTATTTATATTTTGAGGAATTGCTATTTAAAATTATAGATTATCAGGCATGAGAAAAATAGAAAATAAGAACTGCATAATTCATAAAAGCGATTCAGTTTTACCAAATTTCAAATAATAATTACTTGAACCAAAAATATAGGCAGAGAGTGGCTTTTGTATTTCTTCGTTTGTTGCCAGACATAAATTTTGTAAAACTTCACTATTGATTTTTTTTACAGATGCTTGAGTTATTGCCGATTCTGTTTTATAAATATTGAAAAAATGCAGCTTATCTTCATGTTTATTTTCAAAGGAATAAAAATCAGGATTTTGAATGCATTGTAAAAAATTGTTGTGTGAAGAAAAGGGCAAAATACTTTCGGGCTCCTTATTTAAATCTGCTAACTCTAAAATTAATTGTAATTGAGATGCTTTTGCATTTAGAGTAAGGGTTTTATAAAAATCGTTGGATTTTACAGAGTCGCTTTTGTAGTTAGCTTTATACCATGGATTTTGTTTAAAACTACTTGTAATATAATTTAGTCGATTAGAATTTGTTCCTCCCCAATAGAAGTAGCCCTTTTTATGTGTGGATTTATGTTCTACAAAGGCTAAGTAGTTTGTTTGACTAAAATTTGATTTTAATCCAAAAGAAAAATTTGAGTGGAAATTAGTATTTTCTAAATGTTCAATTCCAATAATACCATACTTTTTGTGTTCTATTTTGAATTCTGGAATATCAAAAATAGCTGGTATATGTGGCATTAAACGCCGAATAGGTATCAAATATAAAATTAATGTTCTAAATTCTAGCTTTCCGCTGTAATAAAAACCTTTTGGTTTAACTATTTTATTATTGTCAATCATTAAATAAAAGATTAGGAATTCAAATTTAGTAAAATTTGATTAAAAATGAGTTATTTATATTGATTTATGTGAAAATAATTTGCATTAAATTTAATTCCATTTGTTAATTACTAGGCTTGGTGATTTATTTATGTTAAGTAAATGCTAATGGCATTAATTGTCTGGACTTTAGCGTTTTTTTTTTGTATATTCTTACGATTTTATTAATTTTTTTAAAACCAAGGAGCACCATGAAAAATATTACTAACAAGAGGATTGAGGAACTGAGTGAAATTTATTTTAGCGGAAATTCGTCAACAAATGAACAGGAGGAGACTAATACCGATGAAGTGAACGAAAAAGTTGAGGATGAAGTAGTAGAAGATAAAGATGAGTATATCATTGATTGGGAGGTGAAAAACAATGCTTAGATTTAATTTAGGCATAGACTTGTGTGTTTCTATATTTGTGCAATTCCGGTTTTTAAACACAATTTAGTTTGTGCTAAGATTGGAAAAAAGTGTTGTAGTTTAGTTTTGTTGAATATTATTCAAATATTCAGGATAGTTTTATTATTTTTTAATCCCCCTCCAAATTATGAAAAAACTTAAAATTAATCAATCTAAATTAACTAATTACGAATATCTAAGTAAAAGAGATATAAAAGTTAAAAATTGCAGAAATGCACTGTTATACACGAATTTAATTTTCTCGAATCGAAAAAGAGAGCAGGGCTTGTTTATTGCTCATTTATCGCAACCTAGCAATGGCTACTATGTTTTATTAGCTTCGCTTTTGGAAACACTTAAAATGGGAGATTTTGAATATCATTTATCTGTGAGTAAATTAGGTGATGAATATAAAACTTCTGGATTAAAGTATTTGTACAGAGTAGAAGCAAGCCCTTTTCCATGTTTATCTTACAGACTTGGAACAATTGATTTAGAGAAATGCTTTATTCTCGATCCTGAGAGGAACTTGCTTTTTATTAATTATCAATTAAAAAATGCTCCTATTGAAGTTAAATTTGAATTAGACCCATTAATGGCTTTTCGTGAAATAAATAAACTTTCGTTTGCTAATAATAGAGCAAAATCTTTTTCACAAAAAAGTAATTCTGGATATGCACTAAATATGTACGATGATTTTCCATCATTGTATTTTTTTTCCGATGATGGTCTTAAATACAAGGAAAATGGTCATTGGGTGCGGGGTTTTGAATATCCTTTAGATAATTTTGAGGCTGAATATGAGGACTTGTTTGCACCTGGAAGATTAAGTTTTACATTAAAACCAAAAGAAGAATTTACTTTAGTTATTGGGCTCGAGGAACTGAAATCTAAGGATATTAGAACAGAATTTAATAGAGCGAAAAGGAGTTTAGCAGTATAAATTAGTATTCAATAAAATCTTTTTATCTTTGTGCCTCAAAATTATAAATTGTGGGTAGAAGAAAGAAACTTCCATTATTGGAAAATGTTAAGATAGAAGCTATTGCAGCAGAAGGAAAAGCACTTGCTCGTGTGGATGAGCGAGTGCTTTTTGTTCCAATGGCAGTGCCTGGTGATGTAGTTGATGTGCAGGTTACTAGAAAGAAAAAATCGTTTTACGAAGGAACTGTAAAGGAATATAAGGAATTATCAAAAGAGCGTATTCAGCCTAAGTGTAAACATTTTGGTGTGTGTGGCGGCTGTAAATGGCAGATGTTACCCTATAAAAAGCAACTTGAATTTAAGCACCAGCAAGTGATTGATGCGTTGGAGCGTGTAGCTAAAGTAGATTTGCCCGAGATTATGCCAATTTTGGGTTCGGATCAGGATTATTATTACAGAAATAAGTTAGAATATACTTTTTCGAATCGTAGGTGGTTTACCAAAGAGGAAATGAGTAATGAGAATATTGAAAATCGTTCGGGGCTTGGTTTTCATATTCCTAAAATGTTTGATAAAATTTTAGATATTGACGAGTGCCATCTACAACCAGAGCCTACAAATGCTATACGAAATTGGTTAAGAGATTACGCTTTCGAAAATGAATTGTCATTTTATGATATTAGAATGCACAAAGGATTATTGCGTAATGTAATTGTACGGAATACTAGTCTTGGCGATTTAATGATTATTCTCTCGTTTGGTGAGGAAGATGCAGAAAAAATTAATACATTATTATCTGCAATGAATATAAAATTTCCTGAAATTACATCTTTAATGTATGTAATAAATACTAAGATG
The DNA here is from genome assembly GCA_030632545.1 of Bacteroidales bacterium. Taxonomy (GTDB): domain Bacteria; phylum Bacteroidota; class Bacteroidia; order Bacteroidales; family DYOH01; genus DYOH01. Next base: position 2,190 of record DAOVUO010000049.1, on the reverse strand, counting down.
AATGATACCATTAACGATTTGAATATAAAATGTTTTGCAGGAAATGATTTTATAATGGAGCAAATGGAAGATTTGAAGTTTAAAATTGGCCCAAAGTCTTTTTATCAAACAAACTCTAAACAAGCTTACGAATTATATTGTAAGACAAGAGATTTTGCTCAATTATCGGGGAAAGAGCTTGTTTATGATTTATATACAGGAACTGGGACTATTGCTAACTTTGTGGCAAAAAATGCGGCTAATGTTATTGGCATAGAGTATATTCCTGAAGCAATTGAAGATGCAAAAGTAAATTCGGAAATTAATAAAATTGATAATACTAGTTTTTTTGCTGGTGATATGAAGGATATACTTAATTCAGAATTTATAAGTGAAAATGGAAGGCCAGATGTTATTATTCTTGACCCTCCAAGAGCTGGATTGCATGCAGGAGTAATTGATGCTATGAAAAATGCTGCTGCACAACGAATTGTGTATGTGAGCTGTAATCCTGCTACACAGGCTAGAGATATAGCTTTATTTGATGATATGTATATTGTAAAAGCTGTTCAGCCAGTAGATATGTTTCCTCAAACGCATCATGTGGAAAATATAGTATTATTGGAAAAACGGTAAATTATTATTGCTGATCATAGAAAATTACTGTAAAATACGTTTTATATTTTACAGTAATTTTTATATTTTTATCATTGAGTAAAAAAAAATGTCCTTCAAGGTTTTTGTTGTTTTAGTGCAAAGTGGCAGATTCCATTTCTTTTTTAATTTTACTTCAATATTCGTGTCAATAACTATTTTCGCACTGTTGATAAAATAATACTTCCCGATGTTCGGGGCTGGAAAAATAGGTAACACAGCATATATTTGATGTTCAAAATTTATATCAAACTGAAAAATTACACCATTTATAAAAAAAAATATGGCAAGTAGTATAATTACAAAAACTGAATCATTAAAGCAAAATAATTATAAAGCGTTTTTAATCGACTTAATAATCTATTTAGCTGTTATGTTTTTAGTTAGAGAAATATATATACCTAATCTGGGATTTCTTGCAAATGGACTTTTTTGGTCATTTACTACTCTATTTGTTGCGACTTGGAGAATGAAAGTTAGGTCGGTAACGTGGAAAGAATTAGGTTTGGGCAAGCCTGAACATATTGGAAAAGCATTAGGAGTTTCGGCTCTAATTCTTGTAACTGTAATAATTTCTATTGTAAGTTTTGAAATTATCAAGGATCAATTACCGTTTTCAATTAGTCCAGATGTTTCATCAGAAAATGCGGCGTCTAAATTTGGCGATCTAAGCGGAAACTGGCTTCTTTTTTTTTCAATTATGCCAATGGTTCTACTTGAATCGTTCTTAGAAGAATTACTGGATAGAGGTTTTTTAATAAATTGGTTTGAACGTTTATTTTCTAAAACTTCTTTTGCCACAATAATAGCTGTACTTCTTCAGGCATTAATTTTCGGATTTAGACATACATACGATTTGTCAGAAAGATCAATAACCGTTGGTATTATTGGCTTAATCATGGGAATAGCTTATGTGAAATTTGGTCGAAATTTATGGCCGTTAATAATTGCTCATTGTGCTCTTAATACTATGTCGATGATGGATAGAGTTTAAAGAACTGAATATAAATAACTCACCAATAAGGCGACAAAACATCAAAAGCAAGTAGCTGATTTAGATTTAATTGCGTTAAAGTAAATCTAGTAAAATTTTGATAATCTGGCGTTTTGATTATTTTAGTGGTGAAATCTCATAATTTTGCTAAGTTTTTAGTTTGAAGGTAAATGGTTTTTTAAATTTCTTATTTTTTATATACTCTGCGAATTGTGTGGGATTTAAAAAAAACTTGATAAACTTACCAATTATTAACATATTTGTACAGGATATTTGAAACATGAATAGAAGTGCATCAATCTCTTATGGAAACTATTTTGATATGTGTAGCTGCAAAAATCGCTAAATAGGAATGAGAGAAACAACAAAAAGCAAAAGAAAGGACGAATAAAAAACTTCGGTTTTTTATCTTTACATTTTAATCAAGAAAATATGTCATTATTCCAAAAATCAGTAACAAATAAATATCTCAAAAACCTTGATACCAGAAAAGTAGATAAGGCTTTTGAGAATTTTCAAAAATTCTATGGTGATAAATTGAGATTGGCAAACATAATGCAACT
>DAOVUO010000109.1 GCA_030632545.1 Bacteroidales bacterium | reverse complement strand
TTTTTTCTTTTTATATGGTGAAAATCTCAAGTCAACATCAAAAAGATTAAGTTGTCCTTGATTTAGGATACTAGTACTAAAGTTTGTCTCTTCGTTACTATAATAATCGCTTCCATTATCAGCATCTCGTGATGCATAAATAAAATACTCTTGAGGATTCAGATTAAAACCGTTTGTTCTGTCAGAAATAAAAGTAATTTCGCCATATTGGTCTGTAATGCCCGAAGCTATTCTATTTCCATCTTGCTGCCAATCCTGAAGACTTTGATATAGAATTACGTCGACACCAGCAACTGTAACTGAACTACCCTCGTAATAAGTAGTAATTCTTAATTCTGTTGGAGATGTTACGTGTATTGTGCCACGTGCTACTTTAGTATCCGTACCAAAATATGCAGTTAGCGTAACAGTAAAATCACCAGGATTTTGGTAAACATAAGTAACTTCCTCGCCATACATTTGATTACCATCACCAAAATCCCATAAATAATCTGTGGCAGGGTCCGAACAATTTCTGAATGTGATAGTTTCGCCTACTTCGTAATCATCAAAATCTGTACTAAAACAAGCATCGTTTACGTCTACTAAACAAGAATTTAAACTGAAAATATATAGTAGTCCTATGCTGATAATTAGTGGTTTATTTTTCATAATAATCGCAATCATACTAGTAAATTTAAATTATACAAATGGTTCTTCATAAGTTTGTTATGAACTAATCTTTTATATCTATTATTTTATTTGCTTCTATTGGCTTAATTTAGTTGTTAAAGTTATGAAATTTTATCTATTCATGCCAAAAGTTAAATTTACTATTTCTTTTTAATTATAGAAATATATTTTACTATTTCTCGGTTTTATTTTGATAAAGCTTATCTTTTTTGATTGCTATTTTTATCTTTGTCATACCACTTATGATTGGATTATATTCACCTATAAAGTTTGTAAAAGGCGTTGGCGATAAAATGGCCGACTTATTAGCTTCTGAATTAGAAATAAAAACTGTTATAGATTTAATTTATTATTTCCCATTTAGATATATTGATAGGTCTAAATTTTATAAAATTTCGGAGCTCAGCGACGATTTACCTTATATTCAGTTTAAAGCAAAAATACTAAATTACCGAACAGACGGACAAGGCTATAAACAACGTTTAGTTGCCACTGTTGGCGACGAAAATGGGACACTAGAGCTAGTTTGGTTTAAAGGAACTAAATGGATTAGGGATAAATTTGCAGTGGGCAAGGTATATGTGTTTTTTGGTAAACCTAATTTTTTTAATCATAAAATAAATATTGCCCATCCTGATATTGAGGACATTGAAGCGTTTGAGAGGAAAAAAATGTCAGGTTTTCAGGGTATTTATACAATCCCAGAAAAATTAAAGAAAAAATATATTGGATTAAAAGTTTTTCAAGGTCTTTATGTTGAGATTTTTAAGACAGGATTAAAAATTGAAGAATCTTTGCCTAATTTTCTTATTCAAGACTTGAATTTGATGTCGTTATCAGATGCAATTAAGCAAATGCATTTCCCAGAAAATAATGAAAAACTTAATAGGGCAAAACACAGAATAAAATTTGAGGAGCTTTTTTATGTTCAACTTGGTTTAGCAAAAACAAAAAAGATTAGAAAACGATTTAAGGGACATTTGTTTAATGAAGTTGGTGAGTATTTTATGCAGTTTTATAATAAAAACTTGATTTTTGAACTTACAAACGCACAAAAAAGAGTATTAAAGGAAATTCGTAAGGATTTTGGGTCTGGAATACAAATGAATCGTTTATTACAAGGAGATGTAGGAAGTGGAAAAACGCTAGTAGCTTTAATGGCAATGCTTTTAGCTACAGATAATGGATATCAAGCTTGTTTGATGGCACCAACTGAAATATTAGCTAATCAACACTTTGTTACTATAAATGAGTTTTTGCGAGATTTAGAAATAAATGTGCGTATTTTAACTGGTTCAACAAGGAAAAAACAGCGTGAAATTATACATGAAGAGCTTGAAAACGGGAAATTACAGATTTTGATTGGCACACATGCTCTTATTGAAGATAAGGTGAAATTTGAAAATCTTGGATTTGTAGTTATTGATGAGCAACACCGTTTTGGTGTGGCGCAACGAGCAAAATTGTGGAAAAAAAATAAACTCCCACCTCATATTATGGTAATGACCGCAACGCCAATTCCACGTACTTTAGCTATGACATTGTATGGTGATTTGGACGTTTCTGTTATTGACGAACTTCCGCCTGGCAGAAAAGAAGTGAAAACTTTGCATGCCACAGATTCCTCACGATTAAGGGTATTTGCTACACTTAAAAGCGAAATTGCAAAAGGGCGCCAAGTATATATTGTTTATCCATTAATAAAGGAATCGGAAAAGTTTGATTATAAGGATTTAGAGGATGGCTATGAAAGTATTTCAAGGGCATTTCCTGCACCCGAGTATAATACTGTAATTGTTCATGGGAAAATGAAGGCTAAGGATAAAGAACGTGGTATGCAACTGTTTGTACAAGGACAAGCACACATTATGGTGGCTACTACGGTAATTGAAGTTGGGGTAAATGTTCCAAATGCATCTGTTATGATAATTGAGAGTGCCGAGCGTTTTGGTCTGTCGCAATTACATCAGTTGCGTGGTAGAGTAGGCCGAGGTAGTGACCAATCATTTTGTATTTTAATGACTTCGTATAAACTGTCTCGTGATAGTAGAAAACGTATAGAGACAATGGTGAATTATTCTGATGGTTTTAAAATTGCCGAAGTAGATTTAAAGCTTCGTGGGCCAGGTGATATGGAAGGAACGCAGCAAAGTGGTGTGCCAATTCATTTTAAATTAGCAAATTTGGCCGAAGATGGTGATTTATTGAGTTTAGCCCGTGAAAAAGCTCTTGAAATAGTTGAAAAAGATTCTGAATTTGAATTTGAAGAGCATCAAATTTTAAAAAAACAGATGGATTTACTTAAAAAATCAAATTTTGGTTGGGAGATTATTAGTTAATTGTCAATTACCAATTTACCAATTACCAATTATCAATGATTAATGCATTACTTTGTTGAATTACGAAATGTATATGCTGAATATGATTTTGACAAAGTTTAACGAATAATTAGACTTAATGAAATATATTTTTGTTGTTTTTTTACTTATTTTTTTATCTGTTTCTTGTAATCCTATTGAAAAACTGAATGTTGGTAGTGATTTTACTACTTCGGGCTCTGTTTTAGTAATAAACGAGGGTAATTACAATTGGCAAAATGGAAGTATTAGTATTATCTATACTGATAGTCAAAATGCTGTAAATGAGGCGTATTATCTTGTTAATAAGACAAAATTAGGTGATGTGCCACAAAGTGCATTAATCCATAATGATAATATTTACATACTTGTAAATAATTCAGGGAAAATTGTAAAATTAGATAAAAATAGTCTTAAACTGCTTGATGAGATTGAAGGTTTTGTTTCACCGAGATATATTGTAGAGAAGAATAATACTGCTTATGTATCGGATTTATATTCATCTACAATTAGTATTTTGGATTTGGATAATTTTTCGGTAATTGAGCAAATTTCTACTCCAAAATCAACAGAACAAATGCTTATACTTGGCAATAAGCTTTTTATTGCAAATTGGGCTGCTGGTAATAAATTATTAATTTTAGATACTGAGAGTAATTTATTTACTGATACAATTTTGCTTGTTGAGGAACCTCAATCTATGGTTTTGGATAAAAATGATGATTTATGGGTGTTATGTAGTGGTGGATTTACATCAATAGATTATCCAGCATTATTTTGTATAAGTACTCAGAAAAATGAAATTAAATATCAATTTAATTTTAGCTCAAAAACTTTTTCACCAACAAATTTGTGTATTAATCCTACAAAGGATACTTTATACTACATAAATGAGTCTGTGTTCAGAATGGCGATAACGGATGAATGTTTACCAAGTGAAGTTTTTATTGAAAAGGAATCACAAATTTTTTATGGATTAGCAATTAGTCCAGATAATAAAATTTGGTTAAGCGATGCCAATGATTTTGTTGAAAATTCAAACGTGGCTGTATATTTTACTGATACTAAACTTTTTGCTAGTTATATGCTTGGCGTAAATGCTTCACATTTTTATTTTTTACCTTAAATGTTTAGAAAATCTCTTATCTTTACTAATACATTTTTTTTGCCTTTATCAAAATACCCCTGACCTGTACCATAACCATAAGTATAGCCGTATCCATATCCTTGCCCATAGCCGTATTTGTAACCAAATGAACTAGAAAAGTTTACGTCGTTCATAAGAATAGTTAATTGAGCAACATTTTTATTTTTGTAAAGCTCGTCAATAACTTTAAGTGCATTTTTATTTGTGTAATTTTGTCGAACTACATAAATATTAATATCACAAAAATTAGATAGTAAAAGAGCATCTGTAACTATTGCTATTGGCGGTGTGTCTAAAATAATATATTCAAATTTTTCTTTTGTATAATAAATAAAATCTAGCATTTTTGCTGTACCTATAAGTTCTGCTGGATTTGGTGGAATTGGCCCCGAAAGTGTAATAGATAGATTTTCAATATCTGTAGGTAAAATAATTTCATCAAATGTACTTTCGCCTATAAGCATTGTGCTAATACCAATATCATTTGTTAAGTTAAAAGCATTATGTAAGCGTGGTTTACGCAAATCAAGTCCTATTATTAGGGTTGATTTTCCTGCTGTAGCTAATGATGCAGCAAGATTGGCAGCACAAAATGATTTTCCTTCGCCACTTATGGTTGATGTAAATGAGATAACTTTTTTATCATTATCAACCATCATGTATTGCAAATTAGTTCGCAACGAGCGGAAAGATTCAGAAATTGGTGAATTAGGCGTAGAGTGCGCAGGTAATGGCGATTTTTTATCATTATGAGCAATTGAAGCAACAACTGGTATATTTGTAATTGCCTCAATATCTGACTTGTCCATAATTTTGTTGTTAAGAAAATCTTTCAGTATTACAAATATTAGAGGTAATAGTAAACCTATAAGAAGTGTTTTTTTCTGAATATCGCCTTCGTTTGGTGATACTTTTACTGAATTGCCACCAGTTGCCAAATCTAAAATTTTTGCTTCGGCCTGATTGGATGCTTGTGTAATTCCTGCCTCCATTCTGCGCCTTAATAAAAAGGTATAAATATTATCATTTAGTTCAAATTTTCTTGTGATATTACGCATTTCTCGTTGCAAAATTGGTAAATCGTGTAATTGTGCGTAACGTTTAGTAAGTTCCTCTTCAATTCGATCAATTGAGTTTTTAGCAGCATGTATATTATTTGAAATATTTAAGTTTAGTGATTTTTTTAAGTTTTCAATATTGTTTTTAAGTAATTTTTTTGATGGAATATCTTGTATCACACTTAAAGACATTTCGTCGAGCTTTTCGTAGGCAGTTTGAAATTTTGTGAGGAGATTATATAAAGTTGGATCATTGATATTATAAACAGTAGGAATTGCTATGAGACGTGCATCTTTGGCCGAATCTAGTTCTTTTAAGTAATATTCGTAATATTTTAAGCGAGAATATACATTGTTTTTTTCTTCGTAGAGTTTATCTATTTCTGTGAATAGAGCATCACCCTCGCGAGTAATATCAGTAATTTTATTAATATTTCTAAAATGTTGAAGGTCTTTTTGTGCCACATCTAATGAATCCATGATGCTTGCAAGTTGCCTGTCAATAAATTCAATGGTTTTTATAGTAGCTTTGTTTTTCTTTTCCAATTGCATTAATATATACTCGTTGGCTATGGTATTTAAAAAATTGGCTTCTTTTGTGGCAACTGCACCATTACTCCATAGCCAAAGAATTGTGCCTTGCGTAAATTGGGGTTGTATTTGTAAACGCCCTTTGTACGAATTTACAAGCCCATCGAAAGTATTGAATTGGAAGAAAAAAGTTTTTTTCTTTAAACCATTATGATATTTTTGCTTTAGCTTTAGTTTAAATTTAAAATCATTGGTTTCAAAAAAATCACCAAAAGCAAGTTTTTTCTTTGCTTCGTTCTTAGTTATTGATATTTCGTATTCATTTTCGTTTACTATATTTATATATACTTTTTTATAATTAGCTTGTTGGTGCGTTGTATCCTGTATTACTATAAATGGCTGATTATTATATAATTCAGCGTCTCTAAAACGTGTTATTTCATAATAGCTAATTTCAAAATCCAGTTTATTTATTGCACGCCTAATAATTTCATAAGACTGAAAAACACCAATTTCGTTTTTCAAATTTTTTGTTGGATTTAAAATGGTCAAACCTCCAAGTATGTTTTCTGTTGGACGAGCATCACTTTCTATCAAAACTGTTGCGTGAACAGAATAAATTGGGGTTGAGAATTTTACCTTCATCGAAGCATAAAACCATGATACGCCTCCAGCAATAATAAATAAATACCAGTAAGCTAATATTTTTAATAAAAACTTTTTTATATCAAATGTATTTTGGAGACTATCTACTGATTTATTTTCCATTTGTAAGCGAAAAAATAAGTGTTATGGCTGTAATAATTGATGTTAGTGTAGCTAAAAGTGTAGAATATTCGCGTAAATTTTCTGAAATAATTTTGTATTTCCGTGTTTCAACTATAATTAAATCGTTTGGCATTAAATAATATTCCTTTTGCTCAATTAGGGCTCTATCTGTAATATCTACTCTATACGTTAAATATCCTTTTTCTGTTTTTCTGATGATTAAAATATTTTCTCTGTCACCATAATCCGATATTCCACCCACTTGTGCAATTGCCTCCAGTAGATTGATTTGATTTTCGTTAACTTGTAAAACACCTTGTCTTCCAACTTCTCCTAAAAACGTAATTTTAAAATTGAGTAGTTTTACAATTAAACGCGAGTTTATTAAATATTTGTCTGCCTCAAGTTGCAGTGCATTTTGTAATTCTTCTATTGTATAGCCAAGTGCATAGAATTTGCCAATTATAGGAATTTCAATGTATCCACTATCGTTTACATGAATTCCCATTAAGTTTTGGCTACCATTATTATTAGATTCTTGATTAAAGCCACTAAAAATTTCAAAATATTTTGTTACTTCTTCGTTAGTAGAGGCAAATCGAATAAGTAGGATGTCGTTTTTATTAATTTTATAATTTACAGCATTACTTTGGTAGCTGAAAACTGTATCGTCAGCTTTTGAACTCACTTCATTGTTTTCAATATATGCTAATTTCTTTGAGGTGGTACATGAACTATAAATTATAATAACTAAGAGTATTAATAGACTGGAATATATTGATTTATGCATTTAATTATGGTTTAGAGAAAACTCTAGTATGCTGAAAATTAATGTTTTATTGCTATTTTTATTTCGCATTGATATTTTTTCAATAGTCAGTTAAACTTTAACAAAGTAGCGGCTAATAAATACATAAAAAACTTATAAGCAACTTCTATATTAATAGAAAAAACTTTGACAAAATTTTTGACAAAATTCTCGTTATTGTTTACTCCCGACAAAATCGAGAAATAATTATAAAATGTACCGAGCCATTGTATTTTATAGTCAAGTTTTATTCCATTATATCTTATGAATAACTATTATTAAGCTATCAATATATTAAATTATTATGGTTAAACCTGATTAATTACTCTGTTTAATTTAAAAAAGAAAT
>DAOVUO010000458.1 GCA_030632545.1 Bacteroidales bacterium | reverse complement strand
TTTACTGATGCAAATAACTATTATGTTGTTAGAGCTAATCCACTAGAAGACAATGTAGTTCTTTACAAAGTAGAGAATGGTAAAAGAACAGATTTACCATTAATAGATAAAGGTAAAACTTATGGAGTTGATGTAGCCCCACTTGGTGATGATTGGAATAATCTGAAATTAACGGTTTTAAATAATCTATTCACTGTTTACCTAAACGACAAACAAATTTTTCAGGTAAAAGATGAAACTTTCATAAATGCAGGTAAAATTGGCTTATGGACAAAAGCTGATGCAGTAACATATTTTGATGATTTTAAAATCAAGAAGATATAAACAATGGTTCGTTAAGATTTACTAAATTTATTGTTTCAAAATTGTAATCAGTTAATTATAAGGGATATAATCGGTAAAATAAAATTTAGTAAATCTATGAATTTCAGTAATTTATGAAAAATAAACGGCCTGTCCCGATTATCGGGGAACTATTAATAAATCAAGAAGATAAAAAATTAAGAATAATACTTCCCCTATGTTCGGGGAAGGCAGTTAAACTTTGTCAAAGCTGCGTTTATTAAATGCATAACCCACTCATAATCAAGCACTCAATTTTAAAAACGAACTTTGACAAAGTTCTCGTTATTGTTTACAATTACAAAAATGCACAAAACTATTGTTTACAAAAAAACACTAAATAAACGCACAAAAAAATCTCTATGCAATTTGGGTAGTTTTAATTGAAAACTGTAATTTTACATTCAGAAATCAATAAAAATTATCACTATATGAACCTTCAAAAGTTTCAGAATGCAATTAAACAAGGAATTCCGAGTGAATTACCTGCTGCAAAAAAACCTAATCCCAAGCTTAGTCATCCTCCTAAGCGAAAAGAAATTTTGAGTACAGATGAAAAAAAACTTGCTCTACAAAACGCTTTACGTTATTTCCCAGTAAAATTTCATTCCACTTTAGCTCCTGAATTTGCTCAGGAGTTAAAAGATTATGGACGAATATATATGTATCGTTTTCAACCTAATTATGAAATGTTTGCTCGTCCAATTTCTGAATATCCAGCAAAATCGCAACAAGCTGCGGCAATTATGCTCATGATTCAGAATAATTTAGACCATAAAGTTGCACAACACCCCGACGAATTGATTACTTACGGTGGAAACGGTGCAGTATTCCAAAACTGGGCGCAATACCTACTTACAATAAAATTCCTGTCAGAAATGTCTGATGAACAAACTTTGGCAATGTATTCTGGTCATCCAATGGGTTTATTTCCATCACATAAAGATGCACCACGAGTTGTTGTAACAAATGGAATGGTAATTCCAAACTATTCATCGCCCGACGATTGGGAGAAATTTAATGCTTTAGGTGTTTCGCAATACGGTCAAATGACAGCCGGTTCGTTTATGTACATTGGTCCACAGGGAATTGTACACGGAACAACAATTACAATATTAAATGCTGGACGAAAAATCACAAAAGACCCAAATGCTAACGCAAGCGGACTAATTTATGTTACTTCAGGTTTGGGTGGCATGTCGGGTGCGCAACCAAAAGCAACGGTAATTGCAGGTGGAATATGCTTAATTGCCGAAATTAACGACGATGCAACAAATAAACGCCATGAGCAAAATTGGGTGGACGAAAAATACAGCAATATCGACCAAGCCATAGACAGAGCAATAGATGCTAGAGATAAAAAAGAAGCTGTTTCTATCGCATTCATGGGAAATATTGTTGATTTATGGGAACGATTAGCTAAACGAAACATCAAAATTGAACTTGGTTCAGACCAAACATCACTACACAACCCTTGGGCTGGCGGTTATTACCCAGTTGGACTAAGCTACGAAGAGTCTAACGAAATGATGGCTAGCGAGCCAGAAAAATTTAAAACAGAAGTGCAAAAATCTCTTCGCCGACAAACAATTGCCATAAACAAATTAGCAGAAAATGGCATGTATTTCTGGGATTACGGCAATGCCTATCTACTAGAAGCTGGACGTGCAGGTGCAGATATTTTCAAATCCGAAAACTTATTCAAATACCAAAGTTATGTGCAAGATATAATGGGGCCATTATTTTTTGATTATGGTTTTGGCCCATTCCGTTGGGTTTGTACATCAGGGAAGGCCGAAGATTTAGCCCTTTCGGATAAAATAGCGACTGATATTATGAAAAACATCAGTAAAAATGTGCCTGAGGAAATTTTAGGTCAGTTAAACGACAATATCCTTTGGATAGAAGAAGCAGGAAAAAATAATCTAGTAGTTGGTTCTCAGGCTCGTATTTTATATGCAGATGCCGAGGGTAGAACTAAAATTGCCGAAGCGTTTAATAATGCAATTGCCGATGGAAAAATATCAGCACCAATAGTATTAGGCCGTGATCACCACGATGTTTCGGGAACAGATTCACCTTTCCGTGAAACGTCAAATATATACGATGGTTCTAGTTTTACTGCCGATATGGCCATTCAAAACGTAATTGGCGACAGTTTTCGTGGTGCAACTTGGGTTTCGATACACAATGGTGGCGGAGTTGGCTGGGGCGAAGTTATTAACGGAGGCTTTGGAATGTTGCTAGATGGAACACCAGATGCAGACCGCAGACTTAAAAACATGCTACATTGGGATGTAAATAATGGAATTGCACGCCGAAACTGGGCACGAAATAAGGAGGCCATTTCAGCTATAAAACGAGCAATGGAAATGAACCCTCAATTAAAAGTTTTAGTTCCAAATTTTGTGGAAGATAACTTATTAGATGATTTATTTTAAGGAAAACTAGAGTTTTGATAAATTTATTTTTAACCTTAGGGATTGTGATGGAATAAACACACCAGTTTTAAACCAAGTTATTTTGTTTTTTAACAAGTTGAAAAATCTGCGAATAGCGAGCTATTTAAAGAATTTTCAAGGAAGTTAAAAGGCAAAAGAACAAGTTGAAAGCGTCAAGTTATTTCGGAACAA
>DAOVUO010000361.1 GCA_030632545.1 Bacteroidales bacterium | reverse complement strand
ATTACCCCTAAACCAAGAAAAATACTTAACAAAATAATTCTCTTATTGTCACTATCTTTTATTTCTAAATCCTTTTGAAGAAGTTCAATTTCAGCTTGCTTCTTTAGTTCTTCCTTTGTAAACTCAATACTTGCAATCCTTTTCGTAACCTGCTCATTATAAAGAGAATCCTTGTATAAATTCACCATTTTTGCATATTGATAAGCTTTTGCAAAATCCTTAACAACCCAGTACACCTCTCCTAGCTGCTCGCATGCCCTCATAATTCTTAAATTAGATCGTACTTTGCGAGCCACACCCAAACTCAAACTTGCATAAAATAAAGCACTATCTTGTCTGTCAGTCTCCGAATAAAGTTTCGAAAGCTGACTGCAATAGTCTGCAAACAAATCTATATCTGTCTCAAAATCAGCATTCTTATTAGCCAAATTGTAATACTCTAATGCCTCCTTATAATCATTTTTCACTAGAGATACATCTGCCAAATATTTGTAAGTTACCCCAATTTTATCTATAATATTAGCCTTAATTCTAATGTCTAAAGCCTTATCCAATAAAATTCTTGCACTATCATTTTTTCCTAAAAGTAAGTACGATCGACCTAAATTTTGATAAGCGTAAGCAAGTAAATCATCGTTTTTTAGTTTTTCAGCAATGGGTAATACAAGAAATAAATATTGCTTTGCCAATAATGGTGACTCTTGATATAAATACAAATTACCAAAATTATTATATGCATAGCCTAATTGATCATCCACTCCATACTTCAAGGCTAAATCAACGGCAATCTGATAACTTTCAAGTGCTTGAGCATAAACGCCAAGATTTCGGTACAACACACCTGCAAAATTATATGCTTTAGTCAATTCATAATTAAACGATTCCCTATCGGCTAAAGTTATGGCACTACTATTATAAATAATAGCAGTTCTAGGATCAGAATTTCTGAGTTTCCAGGTAATTTTATTTAATTGCTTTACTTTTTTCTCTCCACTTAAATTATCTAAATCCTTAATTAAAGAATCTAACTCCTGAGAAAAACCTAAAAAGCCATTTATAATAAGTAAAAATAAAACAATTAGCTTACGCATATTCAATCAAAAAAATAAATCTTAAAAAAAGTTTAATTGTAGACAAAACATAAATTACTTGGCAAAATATCAATTTACATTTACAAAATTAATTAGCATAATTTAAGTTTCATAATTACCAAAATCAAAGTGATAATCTTTGGCTTTATATTGAGCCAAATATAAAATAATTAATTACATTTCTGAATCTTTTTTTCTCATTATTTTTAGAAATCTACTAGTTTTTTATTCAAAATATGATATTCACAATCAAGTTTTATTTACTTTTGTCGTAATAATAATTTACAAAATGTCAGTACACTCAGAGATTAAAAAAATAACAACGCATGTTCTTCAAAACATGAAGTTCCAAGATGAAAAAATTAGCATGTTAACTGCTTATGATTATTCTTTAGCCAGAATAATTGACCAAGCAGGAATTGACGTGATTCTTGTTGGTGATTCGGCTTCTAATGTTATGGCAGGTTTTGAAACTACACTCCCTATTACTTTAGACATGATGATTTATCATGCAAGTTCGGTTGTTAGGGCGGTTGAAAGATCATTAGTTGTTGTTGATATGCCTTTTGGAACTTATCAAGGAAATTCAAAACTTGCACTTTCATCGGCTATCAGAATAATGAAAGAAACTGGAGCGAGTGCGGTAAAATTAGAAGGTGGTAGCGAAATACAAGAATCAGTAGAACGTATCCTTTCTGCTGGAATTCCTGTAATGGGGCATTTAGGTTTAACGCCACAATCTATACACAAATTTGGAACTTATGTAGTTAGAGCACGAGAAGAAGAAGAAGCAGAAAAATTAATTGCTGATGCTTGTTTGCTACAAAAAACAGGCGTTTTTGCAATAGTTTTAGAAAAAATACCTGCGGAACTTGCAAAAAAAGTAGCGAGTAAACTAAAAATTCCTATTATTGGAATTGGTGCAGGTGCTGGTGTAGACGGGCAAGTACTTGTTTTACATGATATGCTTGGAATTACACAGGAATTTTCGCCACGTTTTTTGAGGCGATATCACAATATTGGCGAAGAAATAATTGGTGCAGTAGGACAATATATAAAAGACGTAAAAAATAATGATTTCCCAAATGAAAAAGAGCAATACTAATTTAGAAGTAATATACGAAGACAACCACATAATTGCTGTTAATAAGCTTTGGGGCGAATTATCGCAAGGTGATGAAACGGGTGATGAAACTATTATTACTAAAGTAAAAGAATATATTAAGCAAAAATACAATAAACCTGGTGACGTATTTTTAGGTGTTGTTCATCGCCTTGATCGTCCTACAAGTGGGGTTTTAATTTTTGCCAGAACAAGCAAGGCTTTAGTACGAATCAATAAAATGTTGCACGATAAAGTAGGTATTAAAAAAACATATTGGGCGGTAGTAGACAAAATACCTCAAAAATTAGATGATGAGTTAACGCATTATGTGATTAAGGATAGTAAAGCAAATAAATCGAAAGCTCACAACCACGAAGTAAAAGGCTCTAAGCTTGCTAAACTAAAGTATAAATATATTGGACGAACAGACAAATTCCATTTACTTGAGATTGAATTAATTACTGGCCGTCACCATCAAATTAGAGCTCAATTTGCAAAATTGGGTGTCCATATTAAAGGTGATTTAAAATATGGATTTCCTCGTTCGAATAAAGATGGTAATGGAATTCACTTACACGCAAAAAGGATTGACATTTTACATCCTGTAAAAAATGAATGGATAAAAATTGTTGCTCCAGTACCCAAAGAAAATTTGTGGCAAGAGTTTAAAGGAATTAAATAAAAATATATAGGCTAAAGATTTTAAGCTAAAATTAAGGTATTCTGTGCTTTAAAATATTCCTTATGATTAGCAAAAGCATTTATGCCGATATATAGAATGCTTTGAATAAGTATCGACTCATAGCCAAAACTATCTATTATTTTTTTGGCTATGAGTCGCAACACTTTCAACTTTTCACTTTTCACTTTCAACTAAAAACTTAATTCTCAGCAATAATTAAGCTAGTAAAGTAGAATTAAAATATTTCACCATCTTTGGTAAAACGTTGAATTCGTGAAAAGAAAAAATCAGCTTCAATAGCAGCGTTTTCATCGCTATCTGAACCATGAACAGCATTTGCCTGAACAGATTCGGCAAACATTTTGCGTATTGTACCATCTTCTGCCGATTCAGGATTAGTATTGCCAATCAAAGTTCTGTAATCTGCTATCGCATTTTCTTTTTCCAATATTGCTGCAAATATAGGCCCTGAACTCATAAAACTAACCAATTCGCCATAAAAAGGACGTTCTTTGTGTACTGCATAAAACTCCTCTGCCTCTGCCTTTGATAACAAAACCATTTTCATGGCTACAATTCTAAAGCCACCCATTATTATTTGATTCATTATTGCACCGCTATAGCCCTTTGCAACAGCATTTGGCTTAATCATAGTAAATGTAAAATTACTCATTTTTATATATTTTGTACTAGTTAATTTCAAGTCAAAATAAGTAATAATTATTGTTTAATGCAATCTTTATTATTTTTTATTAATAATTTTTTACTTAGGGATTGTGATGGAATAAATTGACAGTTTTAAACCAAGTTATTTTGTTTTTTAACAAGTTGAAAAATCTGCGAATAGCGAGCTATTTAAAGGATTTTCAAGGAAGTTAAAAGGCAAAAGAACAAGTTGAAAGCGTCAAGT
>DAOVUO010000341.1 GCA_030632545.1 Bacteroidales bacterium | reverse complement strand
GAAAGATAAACTTTGGTATAAAAATGTATTTGATTTTTATACCGTGGAAGGAGCTTTAGCACTAAGACAATTTTTCAAGTCGTGGGAAGGTGGAAAATTAGTGATGGCAATTACCGAGTTACCTTATAAATGCCCTGTTGCCCCAATTGAGTTTGTTTGCTTAGCAGAGGCTTTTTTTGCAGAAAAAGGTATGCGCAACAAAGTTGATATTACTTTCGTAACACCACTCCCCGGTGCATTTACAAAACCTGTAGCAACTAAAATGCTCAGCGAATTATTGAAGGAAAAGGAAATCAAAATTATTCCAGATTTTTATATCGAACGTATAGATAACGATAATAAAAAGCTTATTTCATACGACGGTTTAGAAGTGGAATTTGATGTTTTAGCAATAGTTCCTGTAAATATGGGTGACGAAATGATTGCTAGAAGTGGTATGGGCGATGATTTGAATTTTATTCCTACTGATAAGGAAACTTTACAGTCGGTAAAATATAAAAATGTTTTTGTAATTGGCGATGCTTCAAATATACCAACATCAAAAGCTGGTTCGGTAGCTCACTTCTCTGGCGAAATTCTATTTGAAAATATACTGAATCAAATTGATGGCCGCCCAATGACAGCTAAATTTGATGGACATGCAAATTGTTATATCGAAACTGGATACGGAAAAGGTGCGTTAATTGATTTTAATTATGATACAGAACCACTTCCAGGAACTTTCCCATTCCCAGGTATAGGCCCATTTGGGTTACTTAAAAACACAAAAATAAATCACTATGGAAAAATACTATTCCGTTGGATTTATTGGCACATGTTACTCAAAGGAAAAGAATTACCTATTGAGGCAAACATGACTATGGCGGGTAAAAAGAAAGTTTACATTTAAAAAATTAGAATTATGAGCGAAGGCAATCTTCAAGAACAAATAAATGAGCTTACGCAAAAAGTCGATTTGCTTGTGGAATACATGACAGAGCAACGACTCAAGGCCAACGTTATCGAAGATCTAGGTAAAGACCTTTATATTATTGGTAAAGATGTTTACGATACTGCTGTAGTGGAACTTGACAATCAGGGTGTTGAGTTTGATATGGAGGAGGCTAAAATTATAGGTGTAAAATTAATAAAAAACCTAGGTAGTATCAGATTAGCTGTGGAGACTATAGAAAGTTTATTCGATTTAACTAAAGATATTGGCCCAATTGCCAATGAAATGATAATAGACTTTACACACACACTAAATGAGTTAGATCAAAAAGGTTATCCTGGATTTATAAAAGAATCGGCTAATTTTGTAGATAGCGTAGTTACAAACTTTGGAGAAGATGGAATGAAACAGCTAACAGAAACTGTTGTTCCTATGATTCAGCTTGCAAAAGATTTAATACGGCCTGAGTCTGTGAAAGCAGCACAAAATGCAGTAAATGCAATAAATTCAGTAGATTTTGATAGTGTTAAACCCGTATCAATGTGGAAATTATTTAAAGAAATGCGTTCAGTAGAAATGCGCAAATTTTTTGGATTCACACTAGCGATTATTAAAAACATGTTTAAAAAACAAGACTAAAAATTTTACTAATAAATAAATAATTAAACTTATAAAATTATGGCAACAAAAGAATTAGCAGGAAAGCAAATAGATGTTACAGAAGAAGGCTACTTAGTAAACACTAGCGATTGGACTAAAGAAGTAGCTGAAGCTATGGCAGAAGAGGAAAATATTGAAATCAGCGAAAAGCATTTTGAAGTACTTGAGTATATTCGCGACAAAAATGCAAAAGGCGAAGGCTTAACTATTAGAGCTCTAGGGAAATCAGGGATAACAGACATTAAGGGACTTTATAAATTATTCCCTGGTGGACCATTAAAATTATCTTCAAAATTGGCCGGAATATCTAAGCCTGCAAGCTGTGTATAAACCCAAAAAAAATGGGATTTAATAAACAACAATAGTTATACCGATACGCTTTTAGTAATTGTATAGCAAGCTCACAACACAAAACTAAAAGTATTTCGGCATTACTAATATAATTTTTCAAATAGGATTAGTATACCGTTGTTCGGGGCAGGCTGTTAAACTTTGTCAAAGTAGAAGTTATTATATAAATACAAAAACTTAACGACTGCTTAAAACGAGCTACAAATTTATCTATTTCATAAGCAGATTTAAACATTAACCTTAAAAATAATTAAGGTTAATATTAAAAAATATCATTATGGCAAATAAAGATATCGCAGTAAAAAAAGTCGCAATTATTTGTGCAAAGGCAAGCATCGAAGATGTATATGCAGCCTTAGTCATGGCTAATGGTGCAGTGATGGAAGGAATGGAGTGTAAATTATTTTTCACATTCTTTGGCTTAGATGCTATCACTAAAAAGCAAATGAATAAACTACATACACCAACGGTTGGAAATCCTGGTATGAGAATGCCTGGTGGTGGCGCATTCCCTACTTGGCTAGGTACTATCCCTGGTGTAGAAGCAGGTGTTTCTAAAATGATGATGAAAGGCATGGAAGAATTAGACATTCCGCCTGTTGATGAATTTTTAGAAATGATAACTGCAGGTGGCGGAGAAGTATATGCTTGTAAATTAGCAGTAGATATGTTCAAATTAAAAAAAGAAGATTTATGGGATGACGTTAGTGGTGTTATAACTATCGGCGATTTTTATGCAATGGCTGGTGGCGATGGCTCTCAGGTTATTTTTACATAATACTACGTTTAATACTTAGTTAAGTTTTAAGTTTAGAGTGCTAAGTTTTAAGCTAAAATGTGTGAATGCCTAGCAGTTATACTTAATGAATTTATTCATGTAAACACCTGCCACGCATTGTCTTACAAGTATTTAACTGCCTACCCCTAACATCGGGGAATCATTTACGTTACGAAGTTAATTTTAATTGATTACTAGAGACTTATTAGACAAAAGATTTTAATAGAAAATAGAAAGAATAAACTTATTTAAGATCCTAGTTGTTTTTTTTCAAGAGGTTTGAACAAACGTGTTCAGACCTCTTCTTTTTGCACAAATACTATCAAATATAAAGTGTGATAAAAATCATTCTTAAAATTTGCAATCGTTTTCAGGATTTTCATTATAAATTCGTACTTTTGACGCTAAATTACTAAAAAAACATTCTATTATGAGTGCAAAGACATATTTAAACGAATCTCAATTTGAAATTGATCAAATGTTGTCTCGCTTAGGAATAAGTGAGCTAAATTCTGGGGTATCAACAGGAGCCGAATGGTTTGATGCTAGAGGAAATGTTACAACATCATACTCACCAATTGATGGTAGAGAAATTGCAAAAGTTAAAAATGCATCTCTTGAAGATTATGAGGCTGTAATGGCTAAAGCCGAAGAGGCTTTTAAGGTTTGGCGTGAAGTACCAGCACCTCAGCGTGGTGAAGTTGTTCGCCAGATAGGATTAGCCTTACGCGAAGCTAAAGACGACTTGGGTATGCTTGTTACTTTAGAAATGGGAAAAATCTATCAGGAAGGACTTGGCGAAGTTCAAGAAATGATTGATATATGTGATTTTGCAGTTGGCCAATCTCGCTTACTTAATGGTTTTACAATGCAATCAGAGCGTTTTCATCACCGCTTACATGATCAGTATATGCCTTTAGGAATTGTGGGTTTAATTACATCGTTTAACTTTCCTGTAGCTGTTTGGGCATGGAATTCAATGATTGCTGCAATTGCTGGCGATGTTGTTGTTTGGAAATCTAGTTCTAAAACTCCATTAACTGCCGTTGCTACTCAAAATATAATTAACCAAGTATTAAGAGACAATAATGTACCCGAAGGTGTTTTCAACCTTGTAGTTGCTCAATCTAAAGTATTAGGTGATAATTTTGTTGATGATAAAAGAATTCCTCTTTTTAGTGTAACTGGCTCTACTTATGTAGGACAGCGTATTGGCGGAATTGTTGGAAAACGTTTGGGTAGAGTTATTTTAGAGCTTGGTGG
>DAOVUO010000217.1 GCA_030632545.1 Bacteroidales bacterium | reverse complement strand
TTTGCCTTTTAACTTCCTTGAAAATTCTTTAAATAGCTCGCTATTCGCAGATTTTTCAACTTGTTAAAAAACAAAATAACTTGGTTTAAAACTGTCAATTTATTCCATCACAATCCCTTAAAACAAAAAAAAACCTATCACTACGACAGGTTTTATCAAAAAAAAAGATGAATGATTAATTAGATAATTTTCACATTCGTCGCATTCAGTCCTTTTTGACTTTCCTCTACCTCATAACTAACTTTGTCGCCTTCAGTTATAGGCTCACTCAAATCGTTTTTATGTACAAATACATCTTTACTTCCGTCGTCTGGAGTAATAAATCCAAATCCTTTTGTCTCGTTGAAGAATTTTACTGTTCCTTTATTCATCGTATCAAGTATAAAAATTAATATTGCTGGCAAATATAGTGTTAATTTATTTAATTGAGCACTATTAAATAAAATTCTTATGAAAATTATACTATAAATCTCTAAAACCCTACTACTTTAAATTAATTATTATAAAGTTAAAAAATATAATTACCAATCTTTTTGTTATTTTCGTAACTACGATTTAATATATATTCCGTTAAATACTTGCGTTACTTGCTGAATACTAGCAAGCTAAAACAAAAAGTCATCTAAATACAATATATTGAGGAATAATTCATTCGTATATTTCTGGATATTCGGGACAATCCGTGGCTAAAAATTTACAAATTATAAAAACTATGAAATACTATTTTATTACAGGAACTAGCAGAGGAATTGGGAAAGCATTAGCAAATACAGCTTTAAGCGAAGGAGCAAAAGTATTTGGTCTTTCTCGTGGAAACACAATTGAGCATAAAAATTATGAACATATTGTGCTTGACCTTGCAATTATTGATGATGTGTATAAATATAGTTTTCCTGTACTAACTGATGCAGATAAAATAATACTGATTAATAATGCCGGAAGTTTAGGAGATGTAGCTCCTGTTGGTCAAAATCCAGACGAAGAAATCACTAAGCTTTTTAATATCAATACTATTGCTAGCTCTATTTTAATGAATAAGTTCATTAAGCAATATAAAGAGCTTGCAACTGAGAAACTTATACTTAATGTAAGTTCAGGTGCTGGGCGACATGTAGTTGAAAGTTGGTCGGCATATTGTGCATCAAAAGCTGCAATGGATATGTATAGCATGGTGGCAGCCGATGAGCAAAAAAAGTATTATAAAAATCCAGTTCATGTTTTCTCTGTTGCGCCAGGTATAGTAGATACACAGATGCAAACCGAAATTAGGGATTTGGAAAAAGAAAAATTTAATGATGTTGAACGATTTAAAGACTATAAGGCTAATGGAGACTTGAGTAAGCCCGAAGATATTGCCAAATTATTGTTTCAAATAATCCTCAATCCAAGTAAATATAGCGAAGTATTATTGGATGTGCGGAATTTATAATGAAGAATATGAAATAGTGACACTAAATTATAATGAAAGTTTCAGGACTTTGTCTTAGTTTTCCGTACATTAAACAATAAGATTATGCATTAAACCGCCATACTATAAAACTGATGTAATTATGGCTACTACGGAAAAACATATACTTTACACAGAATTAGTTTTCATTTCTAAAAAGCTAATTATTCTAGTTTTAGTCCTTTTCTCGCATCAATACACAATATCACAGGAATTTAACAAAAATTATTTCAAAGTAGTAAATGAATATATTGATTATGTGAATTTTACTGTTTGGGGAATGTCGGAAACTACGGGCTATGTTTCGGCAGCTTCATATATACCCGAAAAATACAAAGATGGAAAGGATAGAGCTTTTACGAAGCACTTGTATTTCCGCTCTATTAAAATTGACGATAGAGTAGAGTATTATAATCTATTGCAAATCAGAAAATACTTAAATAGTACAACTTATAAGGTACTTAACACCATTACCGATTCTATTCATGTGGTTTACAATGCGCTTTTAGATAAAGGAAAAGCACTACGAGTAATTATCTATTACAAAAAATATGAGGAAGATGAGTTTAAGCAATTTAATAAGCTATATCGTGAACTAGAATACTTATACGCAAAATACGATATTTTGCTAAAACTATTTAGAGGCGAAATAGATAAGATTGTAGATAAAACCTTAGAGGCCGACAAGGATAATCCATACAGAATATATGAAAAACACATGCGTAATTGCCTTGATTATCAATTAGAGCTATTTGATAATTGGTATTTATATCTATATGATGAAGAATTCCCTTGCGCCAAAATGAAAAATCACCTAAGCGAAACAGAAAGTAGATTTAATGATTACGAGAAAAACCCTAAAATAAATTCCTTTGTGAATTACGAATATCATAGGTTTTATTTCTTCGTGCTAACTGAATCTAGGATTAAAAAGCAGAAATTTATTGATAGATACGAGGCCAATGATTTGATGGATTTATCAAATATGGCATACGGTGGTTCCGTTGGTGTTTGTAATATAAGATGCGTTTACCAGCACAATAGTTTTGTTGAAAAATGCAAGGCACTAAATATTTATATGCTAAAGTATGTAAAGCAGGCCTATATTATTAAAGTTGATTCCAGTAATAATTCGGGTATGTATGCTGAAATAGAAAATTCGATGAAAGATAAAACTGAGGAAATAGAATTATACGAATCTATGGATGGTTATGCAGATAATAATTTGATTTTGTTGTTGGATGTTTCGGCTTCAATGAACTCAAAGGAGAAACTTCCATTACTCAAAGAATCTTTCAAGCGATTACTCCTAATTTTACGAGAAACAGATATACTAACAATTATTATTTATTCAGGCGAAGCACAACTTGTATTAAAACCAACATCTTGCTACGAAAAGGAGAAAATAAAAAAAGTGCTAGATGAGCTAAAGAGTGGTGGCTCTACCAATTTAACAGATGGATTAAAACTTGCCTACTCCACGGCGGAGAGTAATTTTATAGCAAACGGAAACAATCGGATTATTCTGGCTACTGATGGAAGATTTCATGTAGATAAAAAGCTTAGTAAACTCATAAAAAAGAAAACCAAAAGTAATGTTTCGCTAAGTATATTTCAGTTTGGAGAACTAAAAGTTAAAAACAAGATATTAGAAGAACTCAGCTCTGTAAGCAAAGGAAACTACGAATTTATTAATAGTCAAAACGTGGCACTAAAACTAGTAAAAGAAGTAAAAGCTGTGAAAAAGTAAAAATAGAAACATTCTTAATTGCATGTAATTTAGCAAATTAGCACATTTCCCAATATTTGGGACAAACTGTGGCTAATAATTATTGAACTATTGTCAATCGGCAATAATAAATGTAAACACATATTTTTATTCGTTCAATTAAATATATTGAGATATATTTGTACTTTTATATTTCATGCAGTATATTTAATACATGATTTTGATATTGTTATCATAACAATATCAAAAAAACAGTAAATAGTAAACGTATAAAAAGCATCCTTATGAATAAAATATCAAAAAAAATATTTGTCATTGTATTTTCAGGACTTTTAGCAAGTGCTATTGTACCTGTAAGTTTTCAACTTTATTCGTATAACCGTGTGCTTGATTTAATTTCTGTAAATAAGTTTAATATTGCGAACGAATCATTTAAAAATATACTAACGAGTGAGACTCAAAAGCTATCGTTAGCACTTGATTTTTTACTTGCTGATAATACTGCCAAAAGATTTTTTACGCAAAAAAATATTGATGGTTTGTATGCTTATTCAAAACCAAAATTTGAGCAAATAAGAGATAGATATAGTATAACGCATCTATACTACATTATGCCTGAGCCAGATATGACGTGCTTCTTGCGAGTTCATAATCGACAAAAGAATAATGACTTGATAACAAGATTTACCTATAAAAATGCAGTAAAAACAAAAAAAGTAGCTTCTGGATTGGAGCTTGGGAAAACTGCATTTGCTTTAAGAGTTGTGAAACCATATTATGACAAAGGAAACATAATTGGCTATATGGAAGTAGGCCAGGAGATTGAACATTTCTTTGACTTACTTAAAATTAAAACGGGTGATGAGTTTATTGTTACAGTAGATAAAAACTATTTAGATCAAGAAAAATGGAAATCTGCACAAGAAACAAATCCGCATATGTCGTCGTGGGATAATATGGAAAAGGATGTAATTATTGCAAGTACGAGTGAAAATATTTCCTTATCAAGCATAAAATTGAATAATATTTCGAATGAAAGTTCAATTATTAGCAATAAATTTAAGATAAATAATAAAGATTATGTTTTAGGTCAATTTCCATTAATAGATGCTGGAAATAGAAAAGTTGGTTTAATATATTTTGCACATGATATTTCTGAAATTCGTGCTACAATGGTTAAAAATGTAAAAGGTATAATTGCAGTGTTCATATTATTGTCGATAATATATGGAATTGTAACAATCATTTTAATCCGAAAAAGCATTGTAGAGCCAATTGAAATTGTGGTTGAAGCAATGGATAAAATGTCGCATAAACAAATGAATTTCCGGTTAGCCGAAACACGTACAGACGAAATAGGAAAACTTTTTATTTCTATAAATAAAATGAACATTGTTTTTAAAGAAATAATGGAAGGTATTGGACATATTGCTAGTTCTGTTTTAAATGCAAGTAATCAACTAAGCTTAGTTTCGCAACAAATTTCGGAACGTGTAAATGAACAAGCATCAACAACAGAAGAAGTTGCCACATCTATGCAACAAATGCTAGCCATAATAGATTCAAATACTGAAAAAGCAGAAATTACTGGAAAAACATCAGCAAATTCTGCTAATGAGATGAAGCAAAGTAATGAAATATTTTTACAGACAATCAACTCTATTTCAGAGATAAACGAGAAAATATTTTTTATTTCACAAATTGCTGATAAAACAGATATTCTTGCTATAAATGCAGCATTAGAAGCCAGAAGAGCAGGTGAATCGGGATTAGGATTTGCCGTTGTAGCTAATGAAATAAGAAAACTTGCTGATAAAACTCAAATAGCATCAATAGAAATAAACGAATTGTCAACAAAAGGCTTTGATGTATCAAAACTTGCTGGCGAGAAACTTAAGAAAACAATTCCTGAAATAATCAAAAGTGCCGAACTTGTGAAAAGCATAGTGGAAGCTAGTAAAGAACAGCAAAGCGGAGTTGAAACAATAAATTCATCTATTCAACAAATCAGCGAAATAACAAACGAACACCAAAAAACTGCGGAAGATATGTCGGTTGCAGCAAAAGAATTATCGACACAAGCAAAACAATTAAAAAAGCTGATTTCAGAATCAATGGAGGAGATTTTTAAACCCAATTAGATTAACGCACTAATTCTCTTTTTTGAGCTTATATTTATACTAAGGGATTGTGATGGAATAAATTGACAGTTTTAAACCAAGTTATTTTGTTTTTTAACAAGTTGAAAAATCTGCGAATAGCGAGCTATTTAAAGGATTTTCAAGGAAGTTAAAAGGCAAAAGAACAAGTTGAAAGCGTCAAGT
>DAOVUO010000551.1 GCA_030632545.1 Bacteroidales bacterium | reverse complement strand
GACCAGGAACTGGAAAATCAGCAGATTTAGTGAAAATTCAGCGAATGTGCAAAGCAGCACGAAAATTTCCATTAGCAATTGCCAGCGGAATTACACCCCATAATGTGGACGAATATTTGCCATATACACGAGCTTTTTTAGTTGCTACAGGAATAAGTAAAAGTTTTACACAACTAGATGAGCATCTACTCAAAAAATTAGTTAGAAAAGTTGTAGATTAATGGTGATTGGTGATTAGTGATTGGTAATTGGTAATTGGTAATTTGTAATTGATAACCGATAATTGATAATTGAATTGGTTTGCGTCAGCCCAATAATAAATAGTAAATAATAAATCAACTGGTAATTCGTAATTGATAATTCGTAATTGATAATTCCTAACTACAAAATAAAGGGGCAACGTGTTTCCCGACACAATTACCCCTTTGACACTTATTAACCTATTATCCTACCGAGAACAAAAGTGGTATAAGTTTTTATTTTCCGCAAAATATATCGCCAAATGGTACAATATTGAAGACATTCGACCAATTTTAGAGGGATAAATTGCTAATTTTATTAAAATATTGCGTTAATCATCTTTACAAAGTTGTTTGGCTACTCAATTACTTTATATGCACAAATTTTATACTTTTGATAATTATTTGTACTTATGATAAACTTAGATTACTGTAGTAAGAGTTTAAACTGGAGAAGATTAATGTGGCATTCCATATTTTGGACTGCTTATATTGTTTTTTTGGCTTCTATTTATGGTAGTTTAGATAAAGATTACGGACAGCGATTTCAGGAAGTTTTTATTATGCTTCCTACACGTATGGTAGCCGCATATTTTACAATTTATGTTTTAGTAATGCGCTTATTGCTAGTGCGTAAATACTTGTATTTTGCAATAAGTCTATTATTAAGTGTGTTGTTTTTTAGTTTAGTTCAAAGGGTAGCCTATTATTATATTACGTACCCACTTTTTTATCCAAAATTTTTAGAGAATGACTTTTTCCATTGGCCAATAATTTTTAAAGGCATTATTAATCTATATACTGTCACTATTGGATTACTTAGTTTGAAATTTTTAAAGTTTTGGTACGAAAGTCAGAGTATAAAGCAGCAATTAGAAAATGAAAAAACGCAAGCTGAGTTAAAGCTTTTAAAAGCTCAAATTCATCCACATTTTTTATTTAATACACTTAATAATTTATACGCATTAACTTTAAAAAAATCGGATTTAGCACCTCAGATTGTATTAAAATTATCGCATTTGTTAAACTACATGTTATATGAATGTAATGTTCAATATGCATCATTATCAAAGGAAGTTGAGATGTTGAATAATTATATTGAGTTGGAAAAAATACGCTATGGCGATAGAATTAATTTTGAGTTTGATATTGATGGTGATACAAATGGCGTTCAAATAGCACCTTTGTTATTTTTACCTTTTGTAGAAAATAGTTTTAAACATGGTACAAGTGGAAATATTGATAATTCATGGATTAATATTATCTTAAAAATTGATGAGAGTGAGATTATTTTTCAAATAGAAAATTCAAAGGAATTAGAGGCAGGAGAAGAAAGTTTTAAAGAAGGAATAGGTCTTAAAAATGTAAAACGTAGACTTGAATTATTGCATAAAGGTGATTATGAGCTTACTATTGAGGATAAGGGTGATAGTTATTTTGTACTTATGTGCTTGAAAAATAATCAATATTAGTAGTTATACTTAATAAATATATATTTTTTGCAAATAATTATTACTCAAAGCTTTACGGGCATTTAACTGCCTGCCCCGAACATCTGGAAACCATTGAATATGACAAACACTTCGTTAAATGCACATAATTGACTGATAAATAGGACTATACTGATTTTAATTGTATATAAATTGACAGTTTTAAACCAAGTTGTTTTGTTTTTTAACAAGTTGAAAAATCTGCAAATAGCGAGCTATTTAAAGAATTTTCAAGGAAGTTAAAAGGCAAAACAACAAGTTGAAAGCGTCAAGT
>DAOVUO010000519.1 GCA_030632545.1 Bacteroidales bacterium | reverse complement strand
CATTCCTAAGCCTGTACCAAATTTTGGTGCCATTGTAGCTAGTTTATTCAAAAATTCAACATCTACCGATGAGCCAGCATAAATGGCAAATCTTAAACTACTCAAATCGAATTTGTCATAATCTGGATGCGCCCAAAGCATACGAAACTGAGTTGGAATTTGTCCTAAAAGTGTAATTTTGTGTTTTTGAATGGCTTGTAGAGATAATTCGACATCAAATATTTTCAGGAATACGGCTGTTCCGCCACTAAAAAAGGTGGTCATAATCATTTCGGTCATGCAGCCAACATGGCTAGGAGGAAGATTAACAAGCATTTTGTCGCCATCTAGCATTCCGCCAACACCTTCATATAGTATCCTGTTTTGATTAATTATGTTCTCGTGCGAAATCAAAGCAGGTTTTGGTTCGCCAGTTGTTCCCGTAGTAAAAATAATTAATGCAGAAGTGTCAGTATCTATCTGTTTGTAAGCTTTTTCTAATTGCTTTGTAAAAATATTTTTAAGCTTAAGTACGATTAATTTAGATTTTTTCATTAAATCACCAACCGATAAGCTTCCTGTTACATAATCTTCTGGTTTTGCATCTGGAATTATTTGAACAATTTGTTCAATATATTTGCAATTATCTCTAATATATTCAACTATTTCATTGAAATCAATTCGTGGTGTTTTGCCGTGAGCCATAAAAATTTTTGGCTCAATTTTATCTAACGACCTCTTAACTTCTTCTTTTTTTAGTCGTAAATCGAGTGGCGCATAAATAGCCCCAATTTTAAAGCAAGCGTAGGCTAAAGCTATGTGTTCTGGAAATAAAACAAGTTGAGTTGCAATACGATCACCTTTTTTAATACCCAAATCCAGAAAACGAAGCGCAAAATAATCAATTAGAGTTTGTATTTTCTTGTAAGTAACGTGTTTGTCATCTTCGTGTTGAATAATTGCCACTTTTTCAGGATTTTCTTTAGCAAATTTTTCAACGTAATTATTAAGTAAAGGCAATTTCCAGTCTTGATTCTTCATTAAGCTTAAAGTTTAGTTTCTCATTTAATAATAACTATTATAAGTATGATTTGGCATTTATCAAAAATAATTAAGCATTAATCATTATTGCTCCGCCCTTTATCACAATCTTTCCATCGTTTGTAGTAACATCAAAATATAGTGCATTTTCCGATTTTTCTAACAATCTTACATGTAAAGTATTTGGTGTAAGTACATGTCCTGTAAATCTAGCAGATACCGCTTTTATTTTATTAAAATCATTATTTAGTTCTACTGCTACAATCTTATCTACAGACTTAGCAAAAGAGCATGTTCCTTGCAAAATAATATCTGGCAATCCAATTGACTTAGCATACTTTGGGTTTGTGTGGATTGGTGCATCAATTTCAGCTTTTTCAGCATAAATATAGGACAAGTTTTTTTCTATTTCAACAGTTTCAGTCCAAATAGGATTTTGCTCAAGTTTTTTAGGCCATGGCATTTCTTCTACAGTAATATCTTTACCTTTTAATTTTACACCAAACAATATACCCGAAGAATATTCGGTGGCAACCAAAATTTCATCTGAAAAATAATCAACTTTTATAGCAAATTTTGTCCCTTTTCGGTGAGATTTTGTCTCAATAATTTTGGATCTAACTGATAATACTTTTAAATTTTCTAGCGATTTATGTATAATTATTTGTTCAGATTGATGAACAATTGTATCTAAAATGGCTGGATTAATTGGTGCTTCAAGATAATCGTTGAAATCCAGAATAATTCGCCAACTAACTTTTGCAAAGTATACAGGATGAATATACTTTGAGTTTCGCTTATCTAATGTGCTTTTTACAACATTATTGTATTGAGCAATATTATTTTCGGCAACAGAATACTTAAAATCTTTGATTTTAGTATAAACAAATTCTGATGAAATCGAAAGTCTTTTTCTAAACAGAAATTTTAGTGTAGCAATTAGTTTATTCAAAATTTAGTAGTTTTTTGTTAGTATTTATTGAAAAAAAATATTCATAATGTATTATCATAAATCCGCAAACATAGTTACAAGAGCATCTCATTCAGCATATCAGCCTTTACAAAACTAATTAACTGTTTGTAAGCACAAACCTGTCAGAGCTTGCATTTGCTGAGCTTTGCGCAAAATAGGTTCAACTATTATCAAGCTTCTGTCCATATAAAAATATTTCGCATATAAATATACGAATTTATTTATATTAAGTATAATTTGACATAAAATTTTATGTGAGCAAACCAGTAACCAGTCAAACCAGTAACTAGTCAAACCAGCACCCAGTCAAACCAGTAACCAGTAACAAGTTCAAGCTCAATTTTTAAACATACACAAATCAGGACTGAATTTCTTTAGAAATCCTTTTTTTTTTATAAACTTT
>DAOVUO010000234.1 GCA_030632545.1 Bacteroidales bacterium | reverse complement strand
GCTTCAAAATTATTAAATCCGTACTGGCTATGCCTGAAAAGTGTATAAACTATAACAAATGATAAAGGAATGATATACAGCCAAATAAATTTAGTGAAATGTTTATATTTGGACAACCAAACATAAGAATAAAAATAATAAACTACAATATACCAAGCTTTTACAAGAGTGTATTTTATCGAAACTAAAGGCAATGTACTTGTTAATGAAGTAAAAAAAAGCCAAGCTAAATAAGAATAAATAACCAAAGTGACAGGATGTTGCAGAAAGTTCTTTGAAATTTTTAGTCCTAGCAATAGCTTAAAAAGGAACAAAAGCATAAATGCAGCAATCAGAGGCTCTGTGGGTAAAAATAAATCAAGTCCTAATTGTGGAAAAAACTCACTTAATTGGATTGAAAGAGGTGTAGAAAAAATAATTAATTCAAAAATTTTATCTAAACGAAAAAGGAATAAATAAGCAATGAGCAAAAATAATGGCAATGCTAATATTCCCCAGTTATCAAAAAAAGAGCCAAGAGAACTTAACAAAACAAACAAAAAAGATAAAGCCCAGAATATTTTTTTCTGTCTGCTTGTTAACTCCAAAATCATTAGTTTTGCTCTAAAATGTGCTTAATATCCAGTTTTTTTAAACGTTCAATAAATAACAATAATACTGACGCAAATAAAAATCCAGAAATCGTTGAAACAACAACAATTAGCCATCGAATTGGTTTAGCCTTTTTCTCGGAAACAGCCGCTGGATTTACAACAAATTTATGCGATAAATTTTGCTCATAATCCACTCTTGCTTCAACTAATTTAGAAGAAAGCAAGTTTAACTGTGCCTGAACGCTTTGCATATTACTATTTAAATATAAAAACAAACCACCAAAACGTTGTAGATTTGCCAAATTCTTTTTTAACTCTAGCTGTGCTCTAGTATTATTTTTTTCAATTGCTTGCGCTAAAGCTTTGGTATAGGCTTCGGTTTGAGTATTATAATCAAATACTCCTACAACACGCAATAAACCCAAAGAATCTTGTAGTTCGGCCGCCCTATTTTGCAAAGTATTATATTCTCTCTCAACAATCTGTAAAGCACCAAGAGCCCTTTTCTTTTGAATCTTATTATAAACTGTATCCAAAAGTTCCACAATATCGGTAGCTATTGCAGCGGCTAAATTTGGATTTTTATCAAAAACTTCTATTTCAATAGACTGATATTGAGTTCTACCAAAATGAATATTCTTAGCATACAATTTCGCCAATGCAGTTTGCGGATATGCCGAAGATTCGTCAATTCCGTAATGTTCCAACAAATCATATCTTGCTACTATTCTATTTTTAATTTCATCAGAATTAAGAATTTGCAATAATTGCTCAACTTCATCATCTTCACCAAACTGTAGAATATCCTTTCTTGAGCGCGAAACATCTGTTAAAAGCTCTTTTGAAATTGAAGTATTTGAAGCTGGAAATATAATTACACTTGAGCGATATTGTGGCTCTATTAGCAAAGCAACAATAATTGAAACTATAACAGCCGCAATAGTAACTACTGACACATATTTAATATTCCGCCAATAAAATGCTAATACATCTAAAGAATTAAAATCAGAACTAGAACTCATTTAAGTACAATTAAAAAATATTTAGTTTTTCCTTTTCTCACTAAAAGATACTTTTCACGAATAAAATCAGCAATAGAAATCTCTGCACTTTGATTCTTCTCTTTTTTCTGATTAATGCTTAAACCATTATCTTTCATTAAACGTTTCAAGTCACCTTTTGAAGGAAAAACAGATGTTTCAACACTCAATAATTCAAGAATATTAATTCCAGCACTAAGCTTTTCTTTTGCTAGCTCAAAAGTTGGAACACCATCAAATATTGATAAGAAAGTTTTCTCGTCTAACTCAGTCATTGTTTCATAAGTACCTTTTCCAAAAAGGATAAGAGATGCTTTAACAGCTATTTCGTACTCTTCCACAGAGTGTACCATTGAAGTAAGTTCCTTAGCTAAAGTTTTTTGCAATTCTCTCCTATGTGGTTCAAGTTTATGCGCTTCAACTAATTTTTCTATAGTCTCTTTATCTAAAAGAGTAAATATTTTAATAAAATTTTCGGCATCCTCATCGCTAACGTTTAACCAAAATTGATAAAATGCGTAGGGGCTAGTCTTTGCAGCATCTAACCAAATATTTCCTTTTTCAGTTTTTCCAAATTTCCCACCATCTGCTTTTTTAATTAAAGGCGTGGTTAAAGCATAGGCTTTTCCTCCAGCTTTTCGTCTGATAAGCTCAGTCCCGGTAGTGATATTTCCCCACTGATCCGAACCACCCATTTGAAGTTTACAATTATTATTCTCAAATAAATGCAAAAAATCATATCCTTGTACAAGTTGATAAGAAAATTCAGTAAACGACATTCCTTCAGCATCTTGTTCGTCAGACTCTTTGCCCAAACGCTTTTTAACAGAATCTTTTGACATCATATAATTTACAGTAATATGCTTACCAATATCACGAATAAAGGAAAGAAATGAAAAATCTTTCATCCAATCATAATTGTTCACCATTTCTGCATCATTTGCCTCACCCGAATCAAAATTTAAAAATTTACTTAATTGCAATTTTATCCCTTCTTGATTCTTATTCAATGTGCTTTCATCAAGCAAATTTCTCTCTTCAGACTTACCACTTGGATCACCAATCATTCCAGTAGCTCCACCAACTAGAACAACAGGTTTATGTCCGGCCAATTGAAAATGCTTTAGCATCATTATTGGTGCTAAACTGCCAATATGTAAAGAATCAGAAGTTGGATCAAAACCAATATAAGCACTTGTCATCTCGCTATTTAACAAATCATCAGTACCAGGCATAATATCGTGGAGCATTCCACGCCATCTAAGTTCCTCAACAAAATTATTCTTACTCATAAATTTATATGATATTATCTTGAAAATTATAATTATTTAAAAATCTAAAAATTAAAGGGGCTAATGTCACCAATGCATCATTAAAAAGCGACCGCTCAATCATATCGTTTGGCAAAAAGTTTTTTGCTTCGTGTAAAATATTTAAAAGATATAGAATTATACTATCTGCTAAAAACATTTTACCTGTACCAATAGCAATCCCAACATATCGCATTGGAGGTGTAATCTCAGTCTCTCCCATCATCTTTTTTACTATATTTCCTGTTAAATAGGATAAATAACCCGTAGCAATCAATGCTAACAAGAACATTATCAGCAAAATGTATGGACTACTCATATTATACCGAGGAAAAACCTTGGTGGCGGCCATAGCAAATACATTAGAGAGAATTATACCAACGATAAACATTCCGAAAGAAAAAAACTCAATAATTAAACCTCTTTGGTATCCTGCCCAAATCCCCCAAACAATAGTTAAGACAACAAATAAATCGATAAAACTAATCATATTTTTTAATTAAGATAGGAGCAAAATTAAAAAAACTCGTGCATAAACCATTTATTTTTTAATTTTGAGCTCAGATATTTTGTTTAAAACTAAATAATTCACAAATATGCCAATACTTAATTCATTGATTTCATGGATAATGATTAAAAGAAAGAATCAAATTGATTTTTTTAAACGTAATCCATTTGAAGTACAAAAAGGTATGCTCTTTGAGCTAATTAACACAGCAAAAAACACTTCATTTGGTAAACAGTTCAAATTTAACGATATAAATTCAATCAAAGAATTTCAAGAAAGAGTTCCAATTCACGATTATGATACTATAAAACCTTACATAGAAAAAATTCTAAATGGAGAACAAAACATATTATGGCCAAGCGAAATAAAATGGTTTGCCAAATCATCGGGAACAACATCAGATAAATCTAAATTTATTCCTGTAAGCAAAGAATCATTAGAAAATTGCCATAATAGAGGAGGAAAAGATGTATTAGCAATTTATAGCGATTTAAACCCTGATGCCAGATTATTACGTGGAAAAGGACTCATTATTGGTGGAAGTCATCAAATCAATAATTTAAGTAGCGAGTCGTATTATGGTGATGTATCGGCAGTTATAATACAAAACATGCCGTTTTGGGCACATTTAATAAGAACTCCCGATATTTCTATAGCCCTAATGGACGAATGGGAAGAAAAAATTGAGAAAATGGCACATGCCACTATTCAAGAAAATGTAACATCAATATCAGGTGTTCCCTCGTGGACTTTAGTTCTTATTAAAAGAATATTTGAAATTACAGGAAAATCAGATTTAATGGACGTTTGGCCTAATTTGGAATTGTTTGTTCACGGAGGTGTAAGTTTTGAACCTTATAGAGAACAATTTAAAAGTATAATTAAATCGCCGAAAATGCATTATTTAGAATCTTATAATGCATCAGAAGGTTTTTTTGCTATTCAGGATGATTTTGGCCGAAGAGATATGCTTTTAATGCTTGATTATGGTATTTTTTACGAATTCCTGCCAATTGAAGAGTTAGACACTAAAAATCCGCAAGCAATAAGTATTAATGAAATAGAACTTGGGAAAAATTATGCTATTATTATTACAACTAACTCAGGTTTATGGAGATATTTAATAGGCGATACAGTAAGTTTTACATCAAAAAAACCTTATAGAATAAAAATTACGGGTAGAACAAAACATTTTATTAATGCTTTTGGCGAAGAAATTATTATTGAGAATGCTAACAATGCGCTAAAATCGGCAACTCTAGGAACAAATGCAGTTATAAGAGAATACACGGCTGCTCCATTTTATATTAAAACAAATAGTAAAGGTAGACATCAATGGTTAATCGAATTTGAAACAGAACCAGATAGTTTAGAGCATTTTACCGAAATTCTTGACAATTCGCTTAAAGCCCTAAACTCTGATTATGAGGCTAAAAGATACAAAAGCATTGCACTAGACAAACCAGAAGTTTTGCTTGCAAAAGAAAACTTATTTTACGATTGGCTTAAATCAAAAGGAAAATTAGGTGGTCAACATAAAATTCCTCGTCTGGCTAATAACAGAAAATATATTGACGAATTACTTAGTCTCAATAATAATAAATAATTCAAAACGACGCTACTAGGTGCAAGCACGCTAGCAGGTCTTGCACCGTCAATACTCTTGCGTTAGCCCCAATAATAAATAGTAAATAATAATTAATAAATCAAAAAACCTCTTGCGCCAGCCCAATCGTCAATCGAAAATCGTCAATCGATCACCCCAGACGCTACTAGGTGCAAGCACGCTAGCAGGTCTTGCACCG
>DAOVUO010000266.1 GCA_030632545.1 Bacteroidales bacterium | reverse complement strand
ATGTCCAAAAATTGGCTCTTGTCCAGAGTAAAGATTCTATTACTCGAATTTTAACTGAGGAAATACTTACTAATGTTAATCAAAATATTGGATTTGAATATAAGTATTTTGATTCTGAAGAGGATGCTTATAATTGGCTGTATTTATAATAAATATTAGCTGTGCTTTTGTAATTGTTTCCCAATTTTGTCGGTAGTAAACAATGGCTAGAACTTTAACAGGATTGTTGATTATGAGTGTTTTATGTGCTTGTGAGCTGTAGCTTTTACAAAGTATAACAGACTGCCTCAAACAATTATCGTATGACATCACCTATTTTTCAAATGCCAGCAAATATGAATTTTGCAGATGTATTGGCATTGAAATAAGATAGTGATAGCTAATGCTATAAGTATCTAAATTAGTTGTTTTATGCCTGCTTAATAGCAGGTTTTTTGTTTAGAGCTCAATAAGTACTCGTAAATTCGTATTTTGCGATAGATTTTAATGGTATTAAATTTGTAATTTAATATTTATTATCCCCCTTGTAAGTTGTACAAAAGCACATCTGTATGAAAAATATTATAATAATTCAGCTACTTATCCTATTAAGTTTAAGTACATTTAGTCAAAATAATGGCAAATGTATTAGTGGTAATTGTAAAGATGGGGACGGTAAAGTTTTATTAAAATCAGGCGATACCTTAATTGCTCGTTTTAGGAAAGAGAGGCCATTTCCTTATGGGGAAATTCATTATAAAAATCAAAATATATATACTGGTTATATTTATAAGAATTTACCTAATGGTGCTGGACAAATGATTTATTCGGATGGCACAATATATAATGGTTTTTGGGAAAATGGTAAGCGCCAGCTTTATGGGAGTATTCAATATCTTGATGGTACTCGAATTTATGCTTTTTTTGATAATGATATTTTAACTGGACCTAGCTCAATGAAAACAGGTTGTTTGGCAGGTAATTGTGTTGAAGGAAGTGGTTCTTATATTTATGCTGATGGAGCAAAATATAATGGTAATTTTTGGGGAACATTGAAGCATGGCAAAGGAAACTACGAGTTTAAAAGTGGTATAGTATATATGGGCGATTGGGTGCTTGACACAATTCAGGGTTATGGTACTATGCGTTATCCAAATGGGGATTATTACGAAGGTCAGTTTGTGAAAGGTGATAGATCAGGTTATGGGAAATTTCATAATTCATTAACTAAGCAGAAAATAATTGGTTTATGGGAAAATGGTGAATTTATAGAATCTATTGTTTTACCTAATGAAAATGAATATTTAAGTGGTAATAGAGAGAATGGTGCTGCTGAAATAAAGTATGGTGCTTATTCGCAGTGGCCTGGTAGTTTTTATAAAGGTAATTTAAAAGATGGTGAAAAAGATGGTTTTGGCAAGCTTGTAACAATAGACGGTAATGAGATTTATGGTTATTGGCAAAAAGGTTCTTTTTTAAAAACTGATACTATTGATAATAGATGTAATTTAGGTGATTGCATTGATGGTTATGGTTTGTACGACTGGGCTTCGGGCGAGTATTATGTTGGTTTTTGGCAACAAGACCGCCGATGTTATTATGGAACAAATTATTTTGCTTCTGGAAATAAATACAGTGGTTTTTGGAAGAAAGATAAAAAAGATGGCTATGGTGTACATACTTATAATAATGGTGAGTCGTATTCGGGGCATTTTAAAAGTGATTGGCGAAACGGTATGGGTGAGTTTCTTTTTTCCAACGGAAATAAATATATAGGTGAATTTAGGTATGATACAATTTATGGAGAAGGAATAATGTATTATCCTGATGGAAAAATTGAGCGTGGATTTTGGCGTGGCGATAAGTTAGTTCGTTTAAAGGAAGCTGGCTTTGGATGTGTTAGTGGCGATTGTTGGTATGGCTATGGTACTTACATTTCAAAACAAGGCGATAGATATATTGGCCAATGGCTTGATACCAGATATAATGGACAAGGATTGCTTTATGAAACAAATGGGGATATTTATGTAGGCGAGTTTATAGATGGCCGAAAAGAAGGTTATGGAAAACAGTTTTGGTCTAATGGTGAGCGATATATTGGTTATTGGAAAAATAATAAGATTGACGGAAGGGGAATGTATATTTATAGAAATGGTAGTTTATTAAATGCATTTTGGCGCGAAGGAAAATTTGTAGTGAATACTCCGAAAAATCCTGATGTACCAAAAATAATTTGGGAAGTTCCTTTAGCTTCTCAAACTGTTGTGTATTCAAATAAATACGACATTAGCTTTGGTGTAATTAGTGCTACCAAACTTTCCAATGTTCAGATATATATTGATGAGAAATTGACTTCTAATTTTGTACAGTATGATACAGCAAATATTCCATTAGCTGAATACGATTATACTTTAATAAAAAAAATTAAGCTAAAAGAAGGCGATAATGTGATTAAAATTGTTGCTGTAAATGATTATGGTCAGGAAAAATCTGTAAATAGAACAATTCGTTATAAGCAAAATGCTTTTATGAAAAAGCAAGCTCTAATAATTGCGAATACTTACGAAAATAAAGAATATGACTATTATGGAAATAATGCCGATGAACTTGAGAAATATTTAAAGGAGCAAAATTTTGAGGTGAAAAAAGCCCTTAATCCTACAAAAATAGAATTTGAAAAGCTAATTCGTGATTATGGATTACGTTTATTAGCTAATCAAACAACAAGTTTTTTCTATTATGGTGGTTTAATGAAACAAGTTAATTCAACAAATTACTTTGTTTTATCGTATGATTCGATTGCTACTCAGGATGATGTAATTAGGGATGGTGTTGAGATAAATCGTTTATATTCTGAATTGCAATATGGTGGTTCTAAGGACAATAGCGTTGTTCTTGATTATTCTATTCCTAAATATCACGAAGTATTATTTCGCTTAAATGGTGAGTGGGGTTTATTTCCAAGTCTTCCACCATTAAGTACAACTGTATATTTTTCTGCAATGCCTGGAACAGAATTAGGGGTAAAAATTGCTAAAAATATATTTTTAACTGAATTTTTGACCAATCTAAAAAGTCAAAATAATGTAAGAGAATCTTTTAAGCAAACAAAAACAAAAATCGAAACTGCAACAAATATGCATCAGATTCCGTTTTATCTTGAAAGTAATTCAAAGCTCTAGTGTTTAGATTTTTTGTGTTTGTTTTTTTTCTTTTTGTAATAGCAACAGAACTTGTAGCTCAAATTCTGCCTACGCCAAATTTTTCTTTTATTTCTGTTGACAATGAGCAAGGCAATGAAGTAAATTTAAAATGGATTTGTTCCGACACTGCTTCTATAGATGGTTATATAATATATCGTACTTTTTATGATACGCCTGGTGTGTCTGATAGTGCATTTATGCCACTTATAGAAATATCCAGTAATTCGGTTTTTGATTGGAAAGATGAAAGTTTTTTAATGCAAAATCCCGATATTTCGGAGCATCATTATGCCTATAAAATTGCTTCATTTAAAAATATTAACGGAAATTATAATTATAGTGAATTAAGCGATTTAGTAGCACCTATATATTTTTATAGCTATAGTTGGATAGATTGTAATACTAAAATTGTGATTAATTGGAAAAATTTAATTGGATTAAATTTTTCTAATTTGGCTATAGATATTTATACAGAAACAAATACTGCAATACGAATTGATCAAAATACTTTTGATAATTCATATACACTTAATGTAAACGATTATAATTTTAGTGGTAATTCTGAAGATATAATTAGTGCGGATTTTAGAGTCTCATGTTATATTGACGGTGTTTTTTCTCAATCTAATGTTAAAGGATTCGAAAGATTAGCTAAATTAGAAACAAATCTGTTTATGGATAGTGTATTACTTGATAAGTCGCAAGTAAATTTACGTTTTAGTTCGTCTGAGCAAGAAGCCCTTTTACCAAGTGATACATTGAGTTTAATTGATTTTTACACAATAACTAAATTTGTTAATAATCAAGTTGTTATAAAGGATACATTAGAAAATACAGTAAATTCATATAATTTTGATTACAGCAAACTTGAATTTAATCCACAATACCAAATTAGAGCATATAATGCATGTGGTAATGAATTAGCACTTACATCAAAATATAGTCCTTTAGTAATTTTTGCAGATAAAAATAATATTGCCGATAGAAATATAATAAACTTAGATTTTAGCTTGCCAGAAAATAGTCAGTTTGAATATATGCGATTATTAGGAAGTGATTCAGTGGATAATTCTTATAACGAAATTGATAGAAAATATACATTTGAAACTCAGTTTGTAGATGAAAATATAGAACTTGCCGCACGTAAAATTTATTTTGTTGACTTAAGTATAATTGATAATAGTTCATCAATGCTAACGTATTTTTTCTCAAATGAACTGCTTATAAGTAAAATTGCTGAAGTAAAAGTGCCAAATGCAATATATTTATCCGCTCAAAATGAAATGGATAGAAGTTTTCAAATAAAAGCTCGTTTTGTGACTAATTTTTCAATAATTATTTTTAGTTCAAATGGCGAGAAAATATTTGAATCAAATGATTTTAAGTTTAATTGGAAGGCTGAATTTCCACAAGCAGCAGTTGATTATACAATTCATTTTTATATCTTAAAATATAAAAATGCTCGAGGCTTAGATTTTGTGAAAAAAGGAAAATTTATAGTGTTTTATTAATAATTGCTCTTCAATATTACAATGGTTTCTTAAATCTCTAATGCACGAAGAATATATTTCAATGTAGTTAATTATATTCATCAGCCTGTTGAGTGTAGGTTTTTGTGTTTTAGTTTATTATACAAATGTTT
>DAOVUO010000088.1 GCA_030632545.1 Bacteroidales bacterium | reverse complement strand
CTTCTCGCCTTCAGCAAGATTACTTATTAACATTTTTAATATTGCAGTTGCCCAACTTCCTCCACCTAAAATTCCAATTTTTGATTTTTCAGATATTTCTACCATCTGTAATAATTGTTTATTATTGATGTTTAATTATTAATAATATTTTATCCCGATAATTAAAGTTAATACTTTGCTAACTTTTAAGTTAAAAAATAATTACCTACGATATTCTGCTGATAATTCAAATACACGATCAAGGATTTTTTGTTCCTTTTCATCAAACTTAATACCTCTTCGTCCCATAACTTTTTCAGCAACTTCATAAGCCTTTAGCGTATTATACGTTGAAAATCCTCCTGCACCACCCCACGAAAACGAGGGGACAAAATTACGTGGAAATCCACTGCCAAAAATATTAGCAAAAACCCCAACAACAGTTCCAGTATTAAACATTGTATTTATGCCAGATTTTGAATGATCGCCCATTATTAATCCAGCAAATTGAAGACCTGTTGATAAAAATCTACTTTTAGGATAATTCCACATTTTAACAATAGCATAATTATTTTTTAAATTTGAGTTATTGGTATCTGCCCCCAAATTACACCATTCACCTAAAACTGAATTTCCTAAAAAACCATCATGTCCTTTATTTGAATAGCCAATAAACACTGAATTATTTACTTCACCCCCAACTTTTGAATGAGGGCCAAGGGTTGTTGCACCATATATTTTAGCCCCAATTTTTAAAACCGAATGTTCGCATAAAGCTAATGACCCGTGAACAGTGACATTTTCCATTACTTCGGCATCTTTTCCAATATATATATAGCCTTCAACTGGATTTAATATCGAAAATTCAACACTTGCACCTTCTTCAATAAAAATTCTATCTGCACTTTTATAACGGTTTGTATCGCTTATTGGTTCAGATTTACGGCCTTTTGTAACTAGTTTAAAATCCTTCTCAATTTCCAATTCGTTTAATCCAAAAATATCCCATGGATAATTAATCGCACTAACTTCTTTTGAATATTCAATTTGATAAAAATTCTCAATTGAATTAAAACAATTTTCAGTAAATTTATTTTGATTAATTCTTAACGCTAATGTTTGCCCATCTTTTACAATTGCTTGATTTTCTTTCAAAAGTTTTATCTGATTAACAATTTCATCATCAGGTAAAATGGTACTATTAATCAACAAATTATCCTCAGCAACTATCAACGGATATTTTTCACGTAAATACTCATCTGAAATATTTGAATACTGAGCAGCAAAAAACTGAGCCCACTTTTCTTTTATAGTTAAAATTCCTACACGCAGTTCAGAAACAGGGCGAGTATAAGTTAAGGGTAAAAGATTAGTGCGATTATCATTATCAAACAAAATAATATTCATGGTGTTTTTTTTACGAATTTAAATTTTTCAAACGAATATGAAAACCTTAATTTGTTGCTAAAAACTCTTCCTTAAGTCAAGTCATTAATATTCATGGGCTTATTAACAGCGGTCGGAAATAAAAATTTCAAGTTATAAAACAAAAACCTGCAAAAAATTAATTAAGTCAGGTTTTTACTACTATATTTATTTTAATATTAAGCTTTCTCTATCCAAGCTTTTACCTCATCTAAAGAAGGATTTGATAGTCCTGCTTTTGTTTTTTTATTTATACCACAAATATCATTATGGAATTTGCCTGGCTTAATTTCTTTTAATTGCTCCACTTTAGAGATTCCTGTTCGACGAATAATAGCCACCCATTCCTGTGGAATACCAAGTTCTGTAAACATTTCATCACCATCAATTTGTTCAGCTTGCTCTGGTTTCATTTGAGGGAAGAAAAGAACTTCTTGTATAGATGGCGCATTTGTCATTATCATCGCCAAACGGTCTATCCCAATTCCAATTCCTGATGTGGGTGGCATTCCGTACTCTATGGCACGTAAGAAATCCTCATCCAACATCATTGCTTCTTCGTCACCACGTTTTGCAAGCTCTAATTGCTCCTCAAAACGAGCACGTTGGTCTATTGGGTCGTTAAGCTCTGAATAAGCATTACAAATTTCTTTACCATTACAAATAGCCTCAAAACGCTCTACTAAACCTTCCTTTGAGCGGTGTTTTTTTGTTAAAGGCGACATTTCTATTGGATAATCAGTGATAAAAGTTGGCTGAATAAGCTTATGCTCACATGTTTCACCAAAAATCTCATCAATTAATTTTCCTTTCCCCATGGTTTCATCCAATTCCACACCAAATTTTTCGGCAGTTTTGCGCAATTCGGTCTCATCCATTTCTGATATATCTACACCTGTAAAATGCTCAATGGCCTCAAACATAGTAAAACGCTTCCAAGGTCGTTTAAAATTGATAATATGCTCACCAACTTTAACTTCCGTAGTTCCATGAAGATTAATGGCAATTTTTTCAACCATCTCCTCCACAGTATTCATCATCCAGAAATAATCTTTATAAGCAACATAAAGTTCCATTTGTGTAAATTCTGGATTATGAAAACGATCCATACCTTCATTACGAAAATCTTTAGAAAACTCATAAACTCCATCAAAACCACCAACAACTAGTCGCTTTAAATACAATTCGTTGGCAATTCGTAAATATAGAGTTTGGTCTAAAGTATTATGATGTGTTTTGAATGGTCGAGCAGCTGCCCCACCATAAATTGGCTGTAAAATAGGTGTTTCAACCTCTAAATATCCTTTATCATTAAGAAAATCACGCATTGTACTTACTAAACGTGTTCTTTTTATAAAAATATCACGTACATCAGGATTTACAATTAAATCAACATATCTACGACGATAACGTAATTCAGGATCGGTGAATGCATCGTAAATCTGACCATCTTTTTCCTTCACAATAGGTAATGGCCGTAAAGATTTACTTAAAAGTTTTAATTCTTTAGCTCTAACAGATAATTCACCAGTTTTTGTAGTAAAAACACTTCCACAAATACCAATTATATCTCCAATATCAAGTAATTTTTTAAATACTGTATTATATAAAGTTTTATCCTCATCATGACAAATTTCATCTCTATTTACGTACACTTGAATACGACTTTGTTGATCTTGAATTTCAACAAAAGAAGCTTTTCCCATTATTCTTCGCGACATTATTCTACCAGCAATACAAACTTCCTGAAAATTATTTTCCTCTGCATTATAATTCTCTTTTATATCTAAAGAATTTGTATTTACTGGAAATTCCTCAGCCGGATAGGGGTTTATTCCCATTGCTTCTAACTCCTTAA
Organism: Bacteroidales bacterium; assembly: GCA_030632545.1. Lineage (GTDB taxonomy): Bacteria > Bacteroidota > Bacteroidia > Bacteroidales > DYOH01 > DYOH01. The sequence continues at coordinate 5,212 of DAOVUO010000088.1, read as the reverse complement.
GAGACTGCCTTCTAATCAATTCCTGTTCTGATAATTCTATGTGACTCATCTTAATTGCCTTATATTTTGAAAAATAGACCACAAATATATAATATTATTCGCAATTATTATTCAGAAAAAAGCTCATGCCGAACGATTATCATGTAAACGAAAATTAATTTTAGCAACATGCTAAACACTCAGCATTATTTACTCCCGAATAAATCGGATATCCCATGAAAATTTTTAATATATTGATAGCAGTTTATCACAAGACTTATTATGAGCTTTTCTCATTTTTAGAATCAGCATAACCACATAAATAATAAAAATCCAAATTCCAGAAAGAACTATAAAAAAGCATATTATACTCCACCTATATTTATTAATTAAAAATGCTACACCAATTTACTAGAGCAAGCCCAACTCACAAAAAGGCTCTTCGGGTAATCGCTATATTCTCATTCATATCGTTTTGATGAGTATCTTGAGACATTCTTTCGAAATTTGTATATTTTAAAACTGAAAAATCATAATTGCGTGCAGCATTCATTTTAGAATCTCGTCTTTTATTATAACCAAATAATTAAAAGTCATGTTACGCGCGAAAATTTTTACATTAATGGTTATGCTATTTGCTTTTTCAAGTAATAGCTTTGCCGATGGGTTGATCACCCCAAAAAAAATCTACACAACACAGCGATTATCGGGAAACAGTCCAACTATTGATGGACAATTAGACGAAACTAGTTGGAAAAATGCACAATGGGAGGGTGGATTTATCCAACATGAGCCTTTTGAGGGTAGAACTCCCTCTCAAAATACAAAATTTGCTGTAATGTATAACGACGAATACATTTATGTAGCAATTAAAGCTTTTGACAACAGCACTGACAGTATTAACAGACGAATGACTCGCCGTGATGAAATCGATGGCGACCAAGTTGGAATTCAGTTTGATAGTTACCACGATTTACGAACAGCATTTACCTTTGTTGTGAGTGCAGCAGGAGTTAAAGAAGATTACTTAATGTCGAATGATGGAGAATCGGAAGATAAAAACTGGGATCCAATTTGGTGGGTAAAAACCTCAATGACAAAAGATGGTTGGCAGGCTGAAATGAAAATACCACTTACACAGCTTCGATTTGACAATAAAGCTGAACACGTTTGGGGATTCCAAGTGGCTAGAGTTTTGTTCCGTAAAAATGAGTTTTCTTTATGGCAACCAATTGCCAGAGATGCCTCTGGATGGGTGAATCATTTAGGCGAATTACATGGTGTAAAAAACATCAAGCCTCAAAAAGTTTTCGACATAACACCTTATACCTTAGCAAAATCTGAAAATTATTTAGCTGAAGAAGGAAATCCGTACGCTACGGGAACAGATTATGGCTTTAATGCTGGTGTAGATGGAAAAATAGGTTTAACAAACAACCTTACACTAGATTTTACTGTTAACCCAGACTTTGGACAAGTGGAAGCAGATCCATCAGAAGTAAATTTAACCGCCTACGAAAGTTTTTTTGAAGAAAAACGTCCATTTTTTATAGAAGGACGAAATATCTTAAGCTTTCCGCTTATGTTTGGTGATGGCGATTTAGCAGCTCAAAACTTATTTTACTCTCGTAGGGTTGGCAGAAGGCCGCATCATTACCTAGATTTAGCTGATAATGAATATGCTGACATGCCTGAGTTTACGAAAATATTAGCAGCAGCTAAAATAACTGGAAAAACTTCAAATGGTTGGTCAATTGGACTTTTAGAAAGCTTAGCATCTGAAGAAAATGCTGAAATATCCCAACTCTCAACAACAAGGGATGAATTAGTTGAACCAAGCACAAACTATACCGTAGCCCGAATTCAAAAAGACATTGATGGCGGAAATTCAATTATTGGCGGAATGCTAACTTCTACAAATAGGCGATTAGACAATACAAATTTAACTTATTTGCACAAAAACGCCTTTACTAGCGGAGTTGATTACACGCAATTTTTTAAGGAAAAAACATGGTTTTTTAAAGCAAGTGGAATGTATTCTAATGTTCAGGGCGATTCTACCGCAATTTTAGAAACACAAATGTCTTCGGCACGCTACTTTCAACGTCCTGATGCTGATTACTTAACTTTGGACTCAAACTTGACAGAACTTTCAGGATTTTCGACAAATTTACAATTTGGTAAAATTGGTGGCGGGAAATTAAAATTTTTGGCTGCAATTTCTGCAAAATCACCAGGTTTTGAGGTAAACGATATTGGTTTTTTGCCTGAAACTGATGAAATTATGGAAATTCTTTGGGTAGGATACAGAATTTATGAACCATTCAGCATATTCAGAAGCTTAAATATAAATGTAAACCAATGGTCGGGATGGAATTTTGGTGGAACAAACACTTTTAATGGTGGAAACATCAACTTAAATACTGAATTTAAAAATTATTGGAATTTAAGTATGGGAACAAATGTTAACGGAAATCAAGTCTCAAATGGCATACTTAGAGGTGGCCCTTCGATTAAAAATCCTGGTTCGTTTAATTTTTGGTTTTGGATGGGAACAAATAATCAGAAAAAAATACGAATATCTACTAGCTTTAGCATTAATGATGGTTTTGAGGATTATTATGATAGAAAATCAGTAAACCTTAGTCTTACTTACAGACCAACAAACACTCTGGAACTAAGACTATCACCTAGCTATAGTACAACATTAAGAAAACTACAATATGTAGATTTATTGTCATATCAATCTAACGACCGCTACGTTTTTGCTACATTAGATCAAAAAGTATGGAATTTATCTCTCCGTATTAATTATAATATTAAGCCAGAACTTTCGATTCAATATTGGGGACAGCCATTTGTAGCAGCAGGAAAATACTTAGATTTCAAATACATAAGTAATCCACAAGCAGATAAATTTACTAATAGGTTTATTGAGTATTCAGAAAATCAGCTTAGTTTTAATCCTGACGCACCAGAATATAATGTAGATGAAAATATGGATGGAACTGATGATTACTACATCTATTATCCAGATTTCAATTTTAAAGAATTTTTGTCAAACCTAGTTATTCGTTGGGAATATACACCTGGTTCAACAGTTTATTTAGTTTGGTCGCAAACACGAGATCATTTTATTGATAATGGCGATTTTAATATGATACAAGATAATTCAGATTTATTCAACAGAGTACCATATAATGTATTCATGGTAAAATTTTCTTACAGAATCGCGCTGTAACGAATGTAAGGACTAATTTTATAATTAGACTTTACAGACTTTGGGAGAGAGGCAATTGTCACTCTCCCATTTTTGTTGTTTGCTTCTAATGAAAAATAACCATAAATTGTAACAGGCAGAAAACGAAACAACTCGTCTAATGAATAAATAAATACAATTATGAAAAATTACTTTCAAATACTTATATTTTCACTTCTGGCAATTACAGTCTCATGCACGCAAAATTATAATCAAACAAAACAATTAGTTATTCGTAAAAGCTATACTCCTTTTGAAGGCTGGACAAATAATGACTCTTTAGAATTAATTGTAAATTCATCGGCAACAACTATTGAATATATTATCCGAAAACAAGCTGACAGTATTGATATAGAACATTTTATTGCCCTAGAAAACGATATAACAAAAATGTTTTATAGAAATGATACTTGTAAATTAATTGCTTCAAAACAATACAAATCGGATAATAAAACACTTACAATTCGTAAATACTTATTTGATATTGAAGAAGATAATGATGATGAATGTAGTATTTTTGTGCTAGAGAATTTTGGAATTATTTGCATTAAAAGCGAAGCTTGGCCTTATGCTGATGTATTTTACAATAGCGAAAATGCTTATGTTTTTGATGAATTAAAAAAAGACACAAGCGATTTCTTCTGGGATTATATGCCAATATTTTAATTACTTTTATACCGATACGCTTTTGGTAATTGTCCGAAAAAAAATCGAGACAAAACTAAAAGTCTTTCGGCATAACTAGAATACAATTTTTCAAAAAGGAATTATATAAGGTATGGAGCTAAAAGTAATAGATTCAAGTTTTGAGTATTACGAAAACTATAAAATATGGATAAAAGGCTATTGCTTAAACAATAACGTTTTTTACAAAACTGCAAAATTTGCAAAATTTGCCCACCAAATTATATTAAATCAAAATTGGAATGCTCTAAATGGACAATTTGCGATTATAGCACAATTAAATTCTGATATTTACCTAATTACTGACCAAATTAGAAGTGAAGCTATTTTTTATTCAACTGCAAATAATACTCTTTTAGTTTCAGGAAATGCTAAAACTATTTTTAACGAAACTAAAACAAAATCACTAAATAAAAATCAAGCTGTAATATTTGAAAACATAGGTTTTACTACAGGAAATAAAACATTAATTAATGATATATCTCAAGTTGAAGCAGCACAAATAGTAAAGTTTAGCGAAAAAAATAAAACTGAAAAAATTTACTTAAATTTTCCTAATAATATAAGTAAAGAAGTAGATTTTAAATCGGCAAAAAAGCAACTCAAAAACTTATTATACAAAGTTTTTGAAGACTATTTTAGTAATTTTTCCAATAATCAAATTGCTTTACCATTAAGTAGCGGATTAGATTCCAGATTAATAGCTTTTATGCTGAAAGAATTTTCCGTAAAAAATGTTATTAGCTTTACATTTGGACGAGAAAATTCTCATGAAATTCCAAATTCCCAAAAAGTGGCTAAAATACTTGGTTTCGATTGGCATTTTATAAATTACGACAAAATAGACACTTCTAAACTGCTTTCAAGCAATGACTTTCTGAATTATATTGATTTTGCTGGAAATTTAAGCTCAATGCCCTTTTTGCAAGATTATTTTGCAATAAAAGAGCTAAAAGAAAAACAAATTGTTGATAAAAGCTGTATTTTTTTATCTGGACATTCGGCCGATTTTTTGGCTGGAAGTCATTTACGACCATGGATACGAGAAAACACAAAATTTAAAGCTATTATTAAATTCATTGAGAAAAATAATAATTTCGCAAAGAATACCACAAAAGAATTTCATACTGTAATCGAAAATTTTACACGAAAAAACGACAAATTAGAAACATACAAAATTGCTGAAAAGTGGGATTATAATGAACGTCAGGCTAAATTTATTGTCAACTCATCACGAGTATTCGAGTATTTTGATTTTAAGAATTTCCTTATTTTTTGGGACAGACGATT
>DAOVUO010000483.1 GCA_030632545.1 Bacteroidales bacterium | reverse complement strand
TGTAATGGGCATTAAAGATGGTGACGATGATGAAATTCCAACTCATAAAGTAAATGTTAGCAGTTATTATATTGGTAAATATGAAGTTACAGTTAAACAGTATCGTCAGTTTTGCGATATGACAGATAGAGACTTTCCTGCTGCACCGCCTAAAAATCGTGATGCTAGAACTGGTGAAGATTGGTATTATGAGCACGAAAATGTTAAAAGTTGGATTTGGAACGAAGATTGGCCAATTGTAAATGTTAGTTGGAACGATGCAGTTGCATACTGCGAATGGCTTTCGGATTATACAGGGCGAAAATATAGATTACCTACTGAAGCTGAATGGGAATATGCTGCTAGAGGTGGAAAAAAGAGTAAAAATTACGAATATAGTGGCTCAAATACTATTGAAGATGTAGCTTGGTTTGACGAAACAACTAACGAAAGTGGGCTGAAACCTGTTGGCTCAAAAAAGGCAAACGAAATAAATATTCACGATATGAGTGGAAATGCATGGGAATGGTGTTCCGACTTTTATAGCGGCACATACTATGCTAAAAGTCCACAAAAAAACCCCAAAGGCCCAGAAAAAGGATTATTTAGAGTAATTAGAGGAGGCTCATGGTATTACTACGATTACATGAGTAGAGTTTACACCAGAGATGGCCCTCGTGCTACTGAAAAAAATTGGAATTATGGTTTTAGGGTTGTACTAGGAAATTAAGGAAAATAATTAAAAAAAGCCTATTGAACTTATCAATAGGCTTTTTTTAATTAACTTTATTCTCACTCTTTAAATTATTTACTTCTTTACGTTAATCCTTGCATCAACAGCAACAATCTTCTTCCCCTCAGCCAAAAGTGGATTGATGTCCATTTCGTCTATTTCGGGAGCAATTTGGACAAGTGCAGAAACTCGTGAAATAATTTCAGCATAAAATTCCTTGTCAATAGCTTGTTGTCCACGAATACCTTCTAAAATTTTTCGGCCTTTTAGTGAATTTATCATTTGCCGAGCTTCTATTTTACTTAATGGTGCTAAACCGCTTTGAACATCTTTAAGCACTTCAATAAAAATACCACCTAGACCTGCAATTATAATATGCCCAAATTTATCCTCTCGTTTTGCTCCAATAAAAAGCTCAGTCCCACTAATCATTTGCTGAAATAAAATAGCTGTTACGTCATTAATTTTCATCATACGAGAAAAAGCGTACTCCATTTGTTCTAAGCTTTTCACACCTAAAACAACGCCACCAACGTCAGATTTATGTATAGGCCCTACAACTTTCATTACTAATGGAAAACCCATTTCAGAAACTAAGCTTTTAGCTTTCTCAATAGTATTTGCTACGGCTTCTTTTACAGTCGGGATTCCGGCAGCATTAAGTAAAGCATTTACCTTTTCTGGCAATAAATAACCCTCTTCTGACTCGTCAATCAATGCTCTAATAACCGTTTTATCAATATTAAAACTGAATTTTGCATCAAAAATAGCCTTTGGTGTTTTAAAAGCTTTTGTTAATGCATTTGCAAATACAACTTCATCAGGAAAATTAATTCTACCTGCGGCTAAAAATGATTTAATCTCATCTTTTGCATTAATTACAGATGGCAATATTGGATAAATAGGCTTTTTACAAATTTTCATTTTATCATCCAGTACATCGTAAGCATCATATACATCAAATAAACCCGGACTACCAAATATCACAACCATTGCATCAATTTCATCAAATTCATTTTCGCAATAGTCAATTATCAAGCCTAATTGCTCGGCAGAACCTGTTGCCAAAAAATCTATAGGATTTGCTACACTAGAGCCTGGATATAATTTAGCAAGTAAATCATCCTTTTTAGGATTTTCTATACTTGGAACTTCTAATCCTCCTTTTGATAATGCATCTGTAAGCATAACGGCCGGACCACCAGCATGTGTAATTACAGCAATATTCTTACCTTTTAGCTCTTTATGCATAAAAACGCTTGCCATTATTGCCAATTCCTGTCTGCTATAACAACGTACAATTCCTGCTTTTTTAAATAAAGCATCAACTGCCACATCAGACGATGCCAAAGCACCTGTATGCGAAGAAGCTGCACGAGAACCAGCATCAGAGCTGCCAGATTTAACAGCCGCAATTCTACAGCCTTTCTGAATTAATGACGAAGCATGCTTTAATAATTTCTGCGGATTATCAATATTTTCAATATAAAGCAGCTTAACTTTAGAACTTTTTTGCTTATCAAAAGTGTTGTCTAAGTATTCAAGCACTTCCTCCACACCTGTTTGCGCCGAATTTCCAACTGACCAAACACTGGAAAATGAAAGACCATTTGGAACACCCGATTCCATAATAAACACAGCCGTTGCACCAGAACCTGAGACAAAATCTACACCTTTAGGGTTAAGTGGTGGAATTGGTGTGGTAAATACACCATTATAATTTACATTGAGAAAACCAACACAATTTGGACCAATTAATGATGCGTTTGCTTTATTTACAATATCTACAATCTGTTTCTCTAGTAAAGCACCTTGCTCATTTTCCTCGCTAAATCCGGCCGATAGAATAATAAATGCTTTGGTATTCTTTTGATTTGCTAAAATATCAATAGTTTGTGGAATAAATTTGGCTGCAATTGCTATTATTGCCAAATCAACATTAGGTAAATCTACTGGATTTGCAAAAGCCTTTACTCCTTGAACTTCAGCCTTTTTAATATTAATGACATATAAACCGCCTTTAAAATC
>DAOVUO010000004.1 GCA_030632545.1 Bacteroidales bacterium | reverse complement strand
GATTGTTCTCTGTTTGCTAAACTACTATTCGAAACAATAAATTATATAATCTAATTTAGCAAAAAAAAAGAGGCATAATTACCTCTCTTTTTTACTATTATGTATTTTAAATTACACCATCTTAAAATCAAAACAGATAGTATTACTTCAAAATTTGTAATTTCTGATAGAAATATTCATCGTTGGCTTTTATCTTTACTAGATATAATCCATTTGAAAGGTTCAACGAAATATCGTTTGTTCCATTATTTATACCACTATACGAATATACGGTTTTACCGCTCATATCTGAGATATCTATAGTATAGTCGTTAAATTTATAATCTAGTTTAAATGAGAAACTAGAATTTGCAGGATTTGGATATAATAATATACTTTTATTTGCAATATTGTTTGTTCCTATAGTTGAAGGTGTATAAGTGAAATTTAAATCAATTGTATTTGATTTATACGCAGTTCCATTAACATATCCGAACATATAAGAAACATGCAAACCATCTTCAGTTACATTAGCATCAATTGTAGTATCACCAATTTCTGGTGTTTGTAAAGTTGTAGCCAAACTATTATCAATATATATTTGTACCGAGTCGTATTCAACTTTAAAATATGTATTTATATTTACTTCATACACTTCAAAATAGCTGAATTTTTTAATTCTCGGAACATTATTTATTTCAGGAATATCTACCGTCCAAATTCCTCTACCGTGAGTTGCAACAATAACTTGTTGTCCAGAAACTTGCATGTCATAAACTGAAACAGGAACTAATCCGTTATCAGCAAAATGCCATGATACACCATTATCTGTTGATTCAAAAAGCCCAATATCTGTTCCTACCCAGATAATATTTGGATTATGTGGCATAACCAATAAGGTATGAATTACCACATCAGGAAAGCCATTTGTACTCACGTTGCCTGTTCCAAAGCCAGAAATATCTTCCCAAGAAGCTCCAAGGTTTATTGTCCTTAATACTTTTGGTGCTCCTTTTAACGAAAATAATACAAAAGCAGTTGAGTCTTCAGTTGGGTGTGTAGCTATTCCGCTTGTATATGCACTCATATCTACAATATCGTAATCCTCCACAGCTATAAATGTACTTCCCTCATTAGTCGAAACTTGCATTTGATAACCAAGCTCTTTAGCCATACCAGCACCAGCCCATACTATATTTCCGTTTGCAATTGAGACTTCTACATTATGTGCACTTCTTACAGTTTCATCTAGCGTCCAATTTGTTGAAATTGCTTTTTTCGACCATGTTGAGCCAAAATTTATTGATTTATAAATTCCCAAACCACCAACTGCAAATACCATGTCTGGATTTTCTGTTGATGCAGATAGTTTCGTAACAAATGGGCCATCATCGTACGTAATTCCTGTAACAGACCCCCAGTATGCACCTCCTGAGGTAGATCTTTTAAAAGAATTATAATAAATACTTCCTAATAAAAGCAATGGGTCTTCGGCATGCCATAAACACTCAAAACCATCGCCACCAATTCTAAACAAATACTTGCTAGTGTCCGAAGCATTTTCACCTGCTGCCGACTGCCAAGTTCCATTGTCTTGCATACCACCAATATATTCATTAGCTTCTGGGTTTTTTGCTACACCGTAAAATTGTGTAGTTATATAGTTTGTAGGAATTTGAGTAAAAGTAACTCCATTGTCATCAGAAACTCCAAGTCCACCATCATTTCCATCAATCCACTTGAAATTTCCGTCTCCCGTTGGTATAATGGTTATATTATGATGGTCGGGGTGTAAGCCAGGAATGCTTGTGCTTCCAAATCCAGCACTTTGGTCGTAATCATTTGAGCCCCCATATTGTGAATAAGAATCGGCTATAATAGTTTTTGTTCCATTAAATAAGTTTGTTGTCCCATAATCCACAATAATTTTAGATTCAGGTAAATTATTTGCATCCCATGTTGCGTCAGTTGTAAGAATTGGCCATAACATAAATAAACTTTTATATAAATGCCCACCATCATTAATAATATTTTCATCTGGTGCGCTTGCATTATATTCTACTGAATTTATGAAAATGTATTCACGACCTAACTCACCATAATCCTCACCTAATCTTTCGTATAGATTAAATTCGCCATCAATTTCCTGGTCTCTGAATGAAACCATTAATTGGCGGTTATTTGTCATGTCCCATACTTCAAACGGAACATCAATATAATCTTGGTATGTATAGCTTGCAGCAGGAACACCTGAGGTTGCGTTTAGAGGAACATTAAATCTATGTGCTTTTTGTTTTATATTAATACCAAATCGAATTTCAATAGCTACGGTATCACCATTTTCAAGTGAAAAACCATCTTCCGTACTTAATCCACCATCTAGGAAATCACCACCAAAGTTTACAAAGCTCACGAAATCTAAATTCTCAGTATATACATTTTTTATTTTAGGCTGAGAAACTTCTTCTGTACCATCAAATTTCACTTTCCAAACATCAACACCGCCAACAAAAACTTCATCAACATTATAAGGGTGTGCTGCAATAGTGTTATCATAATCGCCTTGGCCACCAAGAAAATTTTGGTTATCGTTGAATAATTTCCAAGTAATTCCATTATCTATTGACATGTAAACTTCTGACTGACTGCCCGATACATTAACGCTTACATAAGCGTAGTTTTGATCAACTGGTGAAATTGCAACTTCAAATCTTGTCCCTCTTTCTAAACCATCCGAAGATTTTGTCCAAGTTTCACCCATATCATCAGAACGAATTACACCTAGATTATGTTCCCCAGCCAGAAGTATATTGAAATCTGTTGGATCTGGCACTAAGTCTTCAACACCGTAATTGCTTGTGTAAACATTAATCCAATTCACTCCACCATCTGTAGTTTTAAATATTCCACTTTCGGTAGCCGCAATTACAATATTTGCATCTATAGGCGATATTGCTAATCTATTAATATAGCTAAAATCATCGTTTGTAGCTGTGCTTTCTAATTGTTCCCAAGTTTGTCCTCTGTCGATTGATTTCCATATTCCATTTCCTTTTAAATATGTTCCTCCTGGAAAGCTTTCTCCTGTTCCAGCATAAAGAACATTATAGTCCGATGCTGCCATTTTTAAAGCATTTATAGAAAGGTTTGAGAATAAACCTGATAAATTCGTCCAGTTAGCTCCACCGTCTGTAGTTTTCCATACACCACCAGATGCTGCACTTGCAAACCAAGTGTTTAAACTAACATCATCTGGATCCACTACTATACATCGAGTTCTTCCACCGATATTAGCTGGGCCACGTAAAACCCAATCAATTTCAGTGTTTTTTGCAAATGAAGATTTTAGTTTTTGAACGGCCTTATTTAGCTCTGTAATCTGATAATTCATTTTATATTCAGATTCAGTACTCCCAATTCTTGTTGTGATATCTTTCATGTACTTAGTAAACATTTCAGGTTTATCTAGTTTATTCTGTATCTCGACATCTTTGGGTTCATTAATATTGTGTTTTTTTATTAAAAATACACTTGTTATCACGCTTAGCGCAATAATTGCTAGGTAAATTTTTTTCATTACAAAAAGGCTTTTATTATTTAATTGTACTAGTTATTTTTCAAATTTTGCTTTACTTATCGAGCTTTTTTCATTTGTAAGGATATTAATAGTATAGTATCGCAGGCCTCGATCATCTACATTATTTATTATTCCTACACGTACTTTTACAAGCAGACTAACTTCGTCTTTCCAAGTAACCGTAGCATTTGCAATCTTATCGGTAAGAATAATTTTGTTATCCTGTAAGTTATATACGAAAAAGTCGGTTGTGTTGTTGGGATTTAGAGCATTTTTCTGCTCATTATTTATGCAAAGAATAAACGTTTTCTGTGGATTGAATACAATTAGAGTATCGTTTCCAAAATGATCAAAAGCAGTTTGCTGAAATATTTCATTTCTCAATAAATCTTGACTTACCGATTTTTTTAAAACCGAACACCCTGTTAATATCGAAGTTATAAATATTGCTAACAAACTTATTCTTTTAATAAATTTCATTTATTTTAGTTTTAATCAACACAAAGTTAAATTTATTTTTTAATTGCGAAATTAGTTAAATTTGGTATAGTTACATGGTTTAAGTAAAGATTAATATGTACTATGAACATGTTATTTTTTTTGATTACTTTATACATATTATATTTTAATGAGAAAAAGAAAATAAGACAATAATATTTATGGTTCTACTATCATTTTTATTATGAAATAACAGAAATGCACCTTGTTTTTCTAGATATTTGCTTTTTCTACTTTACGAACTTCGATTTAGCATAGAAACGCCAGTCCCGAACACCTTAAGGACAGCGCAATAGTTAGCAAAGGACAGAGGCATAAGCAACTGAAAACACTCTTCCATAGCTTGTTTTAACTTCGTAAACTAGAATGAATATATATCCAACAAAATTTCTTAATAATATGTTATTATTGATTCGGATATTTATTGCTAGTATTAATCATTTTTAAAGTAAAGTCTGTTCTGTCTTTGCCTCAAAATTATATTAATTAAGCAGTTTTCGTGTTGCCATATTTACATCATACTAATATTTAAATGTTTGTAATAGCATATTAGGAGCTGCTTTATTATAAAAAGCTAGTAAGCTTATCGCATTTGTATTTTATATTCAGTATTATTTTTTCAACTTAGAAAAATTTGATAATTAGTAATTTGTTAATTTTTTATAAAATTAAGTTATTTTTTGCAAAAAAATTATTTTATATTTGTCCATTCCAAACCTAGTAATTAATTAAAATTAGTTAATGTATGAAAAAAATTGCGATTTTACTTGCCATGGTTCTTTTTGCTGGTATGCAAGTAATGTGGGCTCAGAACACTATCACTGGTAAGGTGACAGATGTTAACGGATCTACATTACCTGGTGCTACAGTTAGAGCTGCTGGCTTTTCAGGTGTTGGTACTGTAACGGATATGGACGGTAATTATTCGTTAGAAGTACCTCAAGAGGCTACGAACCTTGTATTTTCTTTTGTTGGTATGAAAGAAAATACCGTAGCAATTAACGGTCAAAGCGTTGTTAATGCAACACTTGAGGCCGAAGATATTGGTTTAGAGGAAGTTGTTGTTACTGCTGTTGGTATCAAAAGAGATCAAAAAGCTCTTGGATATTCAGTTCAGACTGTAAGCAATGATGCTCTTACTGAGTCAAATAATACTGATATTGTTAATGCAATTTCAGGAAGAACTGCTGGAGTACAGGTTAATAGTTCAGGTGGAACTGCTGGTGCTTCAACTTATATCACTATTCGTGGTGCAGCTTCTCTCACAGGTAATAATCAGCCTTTGTTTATTATTGATGGTATGCCTATTATCACCGGTGGTGGTGGTGGTGTTGCTGGTGTAGCTACTTCTGGTCGTAGTATTGATATTAATCCAGAAGACATAGCCAGTATGACTGTACTTAAAGGTGGTGCTGCTACCGCTCTTTATGGCATTCAAGCTGCCAATGGTGCAATTGTTATTACTACTAAAAAAGGAAACAGTAAATCAGCGCTAGATGTAAGCTTTTCTTCTGTTTTTGCTATTGATCAAATTTCTCAAACACCACCAATGCAGCAAACGTTTGCTCAGGGTACTGGTGGAAATTGGGCTTCTGGTTCTTCAATGACTTGGGGTCCTAGAATTGACGAGTCGGTGTATTTCCCAAATGAGAATTATATTTATGATAGGGGAAATGAGATTGTTCCTCTGGCGGATCATGTAGGCGAAGGTTTATTGCCTGCTGAAGCTTTTGATCAGTATGATTTTTTCCAATTAGGTAAAACTTTCGATAATAATGTTAGTATTGCTAGTGGTAGCGAAAATCTAAAGTATTATTTTTCTATTGGAAATCGTACTCAAACAGGAATTATTCCTAATAATGAATTTGCTAGAACTTCTGTAAAATTAAATGCAGAGACCAATTTAACGCCAAAATTAAATGCTTCAACGAATATGACTTTTGTTAATTCTAATGCAAATTTTATTCAGCAAGGATCTAATACTTCTGGTGTAATGCTAGGTTTATTGCGTTCCCCTCCTTCATTCCAAAATGGTGACGGAACAAGTGACGACCCTACTTTCTGGAAATTTCCTGACGGAAATGAAAGAACTTACCGTAATGGTGGTGGATATGATAATCCTTACTGGACTGCAAATGAGAACTATTATGCTGATGATGTAAATCGTTTTATGGGTAATTCTATTTTAAAATACAAAGCCACAGATTGGTTAACAATTACCATGAATAACGGTATCGACTGGTATAATCGTCGTTATACAGATTATATAGCTATTAATTCTCGTACGTCACCTGCGGGACAATTGATAGAATATTCTTATTATGGTCGCGTAATTAATTCTGATATTTTTGCGAATATTTCTAAGCGCTTAACCGATGATTTAGGTGTTAATGTAATTTTAGGTCATAATCTATATGGTTCTTATGGCAAAAGTGTAAGTGGTCAGGCAAGTGGTTTGGCTATTCCCGAATTTGTTCAATTATCTAATACTTCTGATCAAACTGTTGGTACAGCAATGTCTAATTATAGAACAGAAGCTGTTTTTGCAGATGTTAGTATCGATTTTATGAATATGGTTTATTTAGGTCTTACTGGACGTAATGATTGGGCAACTACTATGCCCGAAGAAAACTTATCAGCATTCTATCCTTCTGCAAACTTAAGTTTTATTTTTACTGAGATTCCTGGTTTACAAGGGAATAACATTATCACTTTTGGTAAATTAAGAGCTTCTTATGCAAAAACTGCTAATATTGCAGATGCATATAGTACTACAAATTATTTTGCACAAGCTAGTACTGGCGATGGTTGGACAGATGGTAATCTATTTCCATTGATGGACAACCCTGGTTTTACTGTTGGAATGGTTATGGGTAACTCTACCTTGAACCACGAAACACAAACAACATACGAATTTGGTGTTGACTTAAGGTTTTTAGATAACAAACTAACTATTGATGCAAGTTATTTCCATAATTTCAATACAGATTTATTATTAAGTGTACCAATTGCTCGTTCAACCGGTTTCTCTTATATGTATATGAATGCTGCCTCAATGGAATCTTATGGTTATGAATTATCATTAGGTATTACACCAGTAAAAACAAAGAATTTTACTTGGAATGTTTTAGTTAATTTCACTCAAATGGAGAATCCTGTTACTGAGCTAGCAGAAGGAGTTCCAAATGTATTCCTTGGTGGATTTACAGATCCTCAAATTCGTGCGGTTGCGGGTGAAGAGTATAGAAGTATTTATGGTTATGATTATTATCGTTATGATGCAAACGGTGATGGCATTACAACTTTAGATGAGCCTTTGTTAATTAATGATGATCCAACTGATGGTTATCCAGATGGATTTCCTATGACAGATGAAAGAGCAATGGTTTCTTTAGGAACTGTTAATCCAGATTGGACTGGCAATATGACGCATTCTTTTAGTTTTAAAGGAATTGATTTTTCATTTTTGATAGATGTTAAAAAAGGTGGTTTAATGTATAATGGAACACGTTTTACAATGAACTATTTTGGAACATCTCTTGAAACTGAAAATAGAGAAGTAACTTATTTACCTTCAGGTGCAATTGATTTTGAAAATACACCTGAAGAGAATCTTGTTGTTTATGAAGGAGTATTAGGTCATTTAGATGGCAACGATGAAGCAGTTTCTACTGGTGCAGATAATAATGTAATTGTTGTAAATGATGAAGCATGGTACAGAGGTCAAGGTGGAAACTTTGGTGGTGGTGCAACTTCTGGTGCTATCGAGGATGCAGGTTGGGTTAGACTTAGAGATGTTACTTTAGGTTATACTTTGAATCAAAATGTTGGACCAATAAAATCCCTAAGAGTTTTTGTTCAAGGTAGAAATTTATTTTTGAGTACCCCTTATAATGGTATCGACCCTGAAACTAATCTACAAGGTGCTGATAACGCACAAGGTATGGATTATTTTAATATGCCTGGTACTAAAAGTTATAGTGTTGGTTTAAAAATTAAATTTTAATTGATTTAATCTGTACATTAAATAAAAAGAATTGAATATGAAAAAGATAAATAAATATTTGCTCTTGTTTGCAATGACATTAGGATTTGCATCTTGTAGCAATTGGATTGACCCTGACTTAAATGTCAATCCTGATACTCCTGGTGTAGTGCCAATGGAGTTTTTATTACCCTCTGTACATGCAAATATGGGATATGCGCTTGAGGGTAATGATGCAGCCAGAACTACAGCGTTGTGGTTACAGTATTTTGATGGCTTAGCCAGACAATCATTAGCTCAAATGACCTACTCATATACTCCTGCTGATTGTAATAATTTATGGAATACTTTGTATGGTGAAATTATGACTGATGCCAAAGAGGTTATTCGCTTAGCAGAAGAACAAAATTCACCTCATTTTAAAGGTGTTGCCCAAGTTTGTATTGCTGTTACTTTAGGACATACAACTGATTTATGGGGAGACATTCCTTATTCTGACGCATTTCAAGGTGCTTCTGTTCTACAACCTAAGTTAGATACTCAAGCTGAGATTTATACCACTATTCAATCTATGCTAGATGATGCTATTGTTAATTTGAGTGCAACTGAAAATGCAGTAGATGTAGATGGTGATATGATTTATGGTGGTGATATAGCCGCTTGGATTAAAGCTGCTAATGCTTTAAAAGCACGTTATGCTTTACAATTATCAGAAGTTAATGGTACTAGTGCCTATACTGAGGCTTTAAGTTATTTGGCTGCTGCATTTGCTGCTAATGATGATGATTTACAGTTTAACTTTGGCACAAACACTTCTGAGTATAACCCAATTAAGCAATTTTTAGATCAACGTGCTGGTGATATAGCAATGGCTTCTACATTTGTAGATAGATTAGCTGTAAATAGCGATCCTCGCTTAGATTTTTATGCTGAGCCTTCTGCTAATGGAGGTGTTATAGTTGGTAGTGTACCTGGTTCTGAATCAACTCCTGGTGATATTTCTTTACCAGGAAGTTATATAGCCAGCGGAAATTCGCCAGTTTATTTTATGACTTATGCTGAGCAAAAATTTATTGAGGCTGAAGCAAATATGGGACTAGGAAATCCAGGCCCTGCTGCAGCTGCTTATAAAGAAGCGGTTGCCGCCTCTGTTTTGAAAGTTACTGGTGAAGATAATCAGGTTTGGTTAGATGCGAATATTAATGCGGAGGATGCTGCTTCAATTACTATGGAAAAAATCATGGAGCAAAAGTATATTGCATTATACGGACAGCTTCAGTCATATAGCGATTATAGAAGAACTGGCTTCCCTAATGATTTATTAACTGTTATTGGTGCTACAGATCCTAATATGCCTGTTAGATTCCCATATGCTCAAGACGAAGTTTCTTATAATCTTTCAGTAGCCGACTACGTTGCTACAAATAAGATTACAATTAACTCAAAAATTTGGTGGGACAAATAATATTTATTAATTATTTATAGAAAGTAAAGTATGAAAAAGAATATAAAATTAATATTAGGTTTATTTGTCGTGGGATTGTTTTTTGCAACATCCTGCGATGAGCAAACCTTGATATATGAGCCTGTTGAGCTAGATAAAGTAGATTTATCTTTAACTTATTTATTAGGTTCACCTAATAAAACTGTTGTAGTTGATACAAAAGCTGACAAAACAAGCTTTACAATTGATGTTGTTGTATGGGGCGGAGTAGCAGAAGCAGACATTACTATTCCTTTTGAAATTCTGGATACAGATTTACCTACTGGTGGCTTAACTGTTGTTGGTAGTGGATTTATTGTAAAACAAGGTAGTAATAGCGGAAGTATAACTCTTGAGTTAAATAGAGATAAAATTACTCCTGGGGTTGTTTTTAATATTAATTACAAGATGGGCGCTCCTTCTTCTGGTGTTGTTAATGAGCTTGGTGCATCAGGAACAATTACGACCTTTAATCCTGGTCCATTAGCACCATGGGTTGGTAGTTATACTGTTGATGCTGCAAGTTATGGTGATCCAGGAAATTGGGATGAAGAATGGATAGTTACAACTGAGCTTGATCCTAATGACCCATTAAATAATTTATTGTTTAATGGTATTGGTGGTGGAGATGTGCCTATTATTGGAACTATTGATGTTGCAAATGGAACTGTTTCTTTTGAGCATGGTCAAAACATTGGGAATGCTTATGGATATGGTGATACTTTTATCTACAATTCTGCTGATTATGGTACTGCTTTAACTGGTACTGTAGATGCAACAACTGGTGAAATTTTAGTTGATAATTGGGGACATTTGATGTCTGGTGATTATGCTGGTTATAGTTGGGATGAGTTTAATTGTACTTTTGCTAAGGATAGTAAAAAATCAAGTAGAGTAGGTGCTAAAGTTCCTTCAATAAAAGAGCCACGGCTCATTAAATGAAATAATTTAATTAAGTTATTTTAGATATATAGAGGTCGGGCTTATTCCCGACCTCTTTTTATTAGATTAATAAATATGGATTTTGTCAATGTTTTTTTTATACAGAATCTTTATCATGTAAAAATGTAATATACTAATAGTTAAGAGCTACTAACGACTTGTAGTACTTTAAGGTCGATAGCTCCGTAAAAAAGTGCTTTTTGTAGCAACAAAGCCACTTTTGCTATTTACGTCATAATCAACAGAATACGTGTTTTTGTTTAATTATTTTAGTTACAAAATTCCGCAGCGGTTCAGTATAATCAAAATTTACTTTTTAATACTATCGCAAAAGTTTAGCTACTCTTAGACTGATTAACCGCAGCATTCACACAGCGCAATACATTCATATTAAAAGCATTGCAGCTTTAGCCAAAATACAATACATAGTTTTAAATAAAGTCCATACTTATCAAAACATTCTACAATCGGCATAAATGCCCTTGCTAATCATAAGAAATATTTCAAAGTCAAGAAAAAATCTAAACCTTAGCCAATACTACTTATATAGAACTGGGGCACAGGAAATTGACATAATTAGGACTCGCAGGAAATTGGCAATGTAAACTTAAAATTACTTCCAACATTAGGTTCGCTCTCTACCCATATTTTCCCCTCATTTTTTTCCACAAACTCTTTACAAAGAATTAAGCCTAATCCTGTTCCTGTTTCATTTTCGGTTCCTATTGTTGAGGAGCTTTTATCTAATTTAAATAAATCATCAATTTTGTCCTTGGAAATACCAATTCCGTTATCTGATACCGTAATTTCGATTACATTAAGATTTTTAATCGCCCTTGCGCTTACAATAATTTTCCCATTCTTAGGCGTAAATTTTATTGCATTATTTATTAAGTTCCGCAAAATAGTTTCAATCATATTCTTATCGGCACAAACAAAAGCACGAGTTTCAACATTTGAAATTAACTTAATATTTTTACTTTTTGCCGTTCCCCTAATTAAAAAAACATTACTGCTAATTAAATCAAATACATCTAATTTCTCCGCTAAAAACTCAAGTTTCCCCGACTGAGAATGTGCCCATGTAAGTAAATCTTCTAATAAATTAAAAGAATTTACAGAGCTTTGATTCATAAGTTTTATTAATCGCTCACGTTTCTCTTCATCATATTCTTTATGATTATTAAGAAGCAATTCTGAAAAACCTAGTAAAGTATTAAATGGACTTTTTAAATCGTGTGCAATTATTGAGAAAAATTTATCTTTTGTTTTATTACTTTCAATAAGTTTAGCTTCGCTTTTGCGTAATGCAAATTCCATTTCTTTACGCTTAGTAACATCCATTACATAGCCATAAAAATGTGTAATCTTATTATTCTTATCTCTCAAAATAGTTGTGAAATCGTAAAGCCACACTATTTTACCAGATTTATTAATAATTCGGTATTCTTTATGATTAAAATAATTAAGTTTATTATTAACTCCATTTTTTAATTCCTTTCCAACTCTTTCAATATCATCTCTATGAATTAATTCATTATAAGTTATTTTTCCAGAAACAAAATCGTCTACCGAATAGCCAAATACATTTGATACATTCTGCGAAACATATTCTACACGCCATCCAGATTGATACATCCATTTAAATATAACCACATTTCCAATCATAAAAATATTTCTTTCCTCAAGCAAGCTTTGATTTGAAAGTCTTAATTGGTTATCTGTTTCAATTAATGCTTTTTCGGTCTCTTTACGAGATGAAATATCCTCCATAATTGTATATACCTTCACAACTTTCCCTTTACTATTTTTTAATGGGATAATATAACTTGAATAAAATGCTGATTTTCCCCAATTGGAAGTATATAAAATTTCCATTGTACTTATCTCACCTGTTTCAACGCATTTATTAAATTTTTCGGTATATCCAACTTTAGTTAATGGCGGATATTTAAGTACATTAATTTGCTTTGTTGCCTCAATAGACGGCGAATCAAGCATAGCTAATAAAGCTTTATTTGCATCTATTATACTTCCATCAGGGTTGGCGATATAAGTTCCAAGGGGGGAGTTCTCAAACAATAATCTAAAATTCCCCTCACTTTCTATTAGAGCAAGATCGGCTTCTTTTCTCTCTGTTATATCTGTTAAAGCACCCACAATAGAAATTGTTTTACCATTTTCCAGCACTGGAGCTTCTCTTGCTTCAACACGTATGATTTTTCCATCTTTGCGACGGAGTTCTAACTCAAATGGCTCTTGTACATTTCCTGTTTTTATGGCTCTCATAGTATGTTGATAACCAAATTCATTAATAGGATTATTGGTTGTAAAATTTGTCCAGTTAATTAAAGACTCCTCCTCCGTATATCCCAGTAATTTAAACACTTGAGGGCTAACATAATTTAGCACATGATTTGGTGAATGCGAATAATACAGATTGGGACTATTTTCGAAAATAAAGCGTAAAGTTTCTTCACTTTCCTTTAAAGCTAGCTCTACATTTTTCTTAGCAGTAATATCCATAAAATGACTTGCCAACATTGACTTACCACTAATCTCTATAATCAAACCAGAAAGTAAAATATCTTTTATCTCACCAGATTTTGTGCGAATTTGAACTTCAAGATTTCTCACAAACCCATCTTTACCTAATAACCCAACACCTTCTGATCGATTTTCAGAATTTAGCCATATATTCAAATCAGCAGATGTTTTACCTTTAACTTCCAGCTCTGTAAAACCAAATATAGTTGTAAAACTATCATTTATTTCAAAAAATCTACCATCACTAACTGTCGATAAGGAAAAGGCGATAGGGCTGTTTTTGAAAATTTCAGAAAATTTTTTCTCGCTTTCGATTAATGCTTGCTCAGCATTTTTACGCTCAGTAATGTCAATAACCATACCTATTGAACGAACAGCTCTACCTAGTTTGTCATATTCGGTTCTACACTTTTCAACTACATGTCTTAACTCGCCATTTTTTAACAGAATTCGATGTTCTACTTCATAAGGTAATTTATTTGCTAAAGAGCTCCTATATGATAAATTTACTCTCTCTCTATCATCAGGATGTATTTCTCCTAAAAAAGCTTCATAAGTTCCGCCAAATTCTTGAGGTTCTATATCAAATATTCTGTAAATTTGATCTGACCAATAAAGTTTATTGCTTATAATATCAAAATCCCAATGACCAAGTTGTGCAATTTTCTCAACTTCCTTATAACGCTCGTCGCTTGTTTTAAGTGCAAGTTCTGATTTTTTTCGCTCAGTTATATCCTTTAATGTACAAACACCAACTAACTTACGATTGTATTTAATAACTCTTAAGTTTATTTCTGCATCTATAAACCTACCTGATTTATGAATAATTTGTGTATAAAAATGTGAAGTTTGTCTTTCTGAAAACAGTCCTTTAACTTTTTCAAGTAGAATAGGAATTTCAGATTGGACAATAAATTGAGTAAAGGTTTCTCCAACAAGACTCTCTGGCTTATACCCTAATGTACTCTCAACTTGTTTATTAAGATAAAGCAATTCATTTTCTCTGCTTACAATAAATACAATATCTGTGTTCGCATTTATAAGTGCCTTATAATCTTCATCCTTTTCTTTAATTCGTCCAGTCTTTCGAGAAATTAAATAAAAAAGTAGAATAAGTAGGGAAAAAGTAATAACGCTTGAAATATGAACAATATAATACTGCCTTTTATACTCAGTAATAACATTATCCTCTTTATAAGAAAAAAGGTAAGCTACTGGTTTACCTTCAATACTATTAATTGAAACAAAACTTACTAAATAATAATTACCATCTATTTTGCAAGAAACAGTAAAGTTTTTATTTTCAGCTACTTGCGATGCAATTTCATTACTAATACTTTTGTCTATTCGTTTAAGTATATTTAAACTATCCTCAAGATAATGTAGAAATTGTTCCTCCTCCACATAGTTTTCTGACAGCAAATTTTGTACATATTTAGCATTTGTATTTGAAACAAAATCCTTTTTAAGCATAAATCCATACACTATATTTTGATGAACTTTAAGCTGATCCATTATTGATTTAAAGGAAAATCCTGTTTCTACACTTCCAATATACTCGTTCTTATAGAATAGTGGAAAAACATAACGAAAAGCACTGTGATTTGTACCAATTTCAAAACCAATTTGCTTCTGTTTAGTTTCATTCACCAATTTTACAGAATACCTTGTGAGACTTAAATCATCGTCAAACTTATCGGACCTATGAAAACGCAAAAAACTCTTATTATTTGGCAAATAGAAATGTAGATGATTTATTTCACTGGATTTTAAGTAACCAAATGCATGAGCTAGTTCATCGTATAAACGAATCCTCATTTCACTCCTTCTCAAACTATCGTCAGTATTTGCTTGACTAAAAATTTGCAGTATTTTTTCGTTACTTATTAAATGATTGAAAACATTTTCTGTCATCAATAAATAAGCATTTTGTGCTGCTTTTTGATTTAATTCAAGCCCCTCTGTTTGCACAGAATAATATAAATCTAGTTCTTTTTTATGTGAAAGCTCAATATTTAAAATAGATAAACCTTCAATAATAATGAAAGCAATTATACTGAATATAATTTTTCTTTTTATCATACCTAAAGTAAACAATCTAATACAACAATAAGCAAGTGAATAACATTAACACCTATTATCGACTAATCCTTATTAATTAAATCTCAAGCCCAAATACCAATACATCATCAGTTTGATCCTCGTTAAGCTTCCAATTGTCAAAAACCTCTTCTAATATTCTCTTTTGCTCCTGAATTGGTTTACTAGCATTAGAAAGCAACAGTTTTTTTAATTTACTCTTTTTAAACCTCTTGTCCTCTACCTCCCCAAACTGATCAGCATAGCCATCTGAAAACAAATAAATTAAATCGTTTTTCTCTAATTGAATTTCATAATCACTAAAAGCATACTCAGCAATAAAACTACCTGCTGGATTTTTTGTAGATTTATATTCTGTAATTTCGCCTTTTCTAACAAGGAAAAGCGATATATTTGCTCCTGAATAATGTATTATATTTGTTTCAAAATTAATTGAACAGAAAGCTATATCCATTCCATTATTCTGAGCCTCTGTATTATCAAAAATATTTTTAATAAATTCACGTAAATCTTCTAATACAACTGAAGGAACAATATTTTTTGAACTTTTAATTACTTGATTTAAAAAATTAATTCCGAGCATTGATAAAAAACCACCAGGAACACCATGTCCAGTACAGTCGGCTACAGCAAAAACAATATTTTCACGAAATTTATTTACGTAATAGAAATCGCCGCTTACATCTTCTTTTGGTCTAAAAAAAATAAAACTTTTATGTAAGGCGTCATCAATTTTACTCTGTTTAGGCAATAATGCTTTTTGGATTATCTGTGCATACCTAATACTTGAAAGAATTTCATTATGCTTATTCTTTATCTCATCATTCTTCAGATTTAAATCTTTATTTAGTTGGTGAATTTTCAAATGAGCTTTTACTCGCGATATAAGTTCTTCAGAAATAAAAGGTTTGTTTATATAGTCAACAGCCCCAAGCTCAAAACCTTTGACAATATTTTTTGTCTCACCAACGGCAGTCAGAAAAATTACTGGAATCTCTTTAGTTTTATCAATCTCTTTTAAACTAGCACAAACTTCAAATCCATTCATTTCTGGCATCATAATATCCAGTAAAATTAAATCTGGAAGAAATTTTGTGGCTGTTTTAATAGCCTCACGACCATTTTGAGCCAAAATAACGTTAATACCGTGAGGAATAAGCGTATTTGCAGCAACATTTAAATTATCAGCAATATCGTCTATTATTAATACGGTTTGCTTATTTTTCATAAATAATAAAAATTCTATCTCAATAATTATTCTTCAATTGGTTTAAATGGAATAGTAAAATAAAATATTGAACCCTTACTAAGTTCCGATTCGAGCCATATTTTTCCTCCTAATAAATGAGTGTATGCTTTTGCTATGGTCAAACCTAATCCAGCACCACCATAAGCTCTCGTTAAATCAGATTCTACTTGTCTGAATTGCTCAAATATTTCATTATGTTTACCTACGCTAATACCTATACCAGTATCTTTTATATAAAACTCAATCACTTCAGTTTTAAGCTTATATCCAAATTCGACAAAACCCTCATTTGTATATTTAATTGCATTATCAATAAGTTTAGTAAAAATTTGCTGTAATTTCAGACCATCAGTAATTAGCTCTAATGAAGTCCCCACAGTACCCAGTTTTTTCACAATAGAAATCCCCTTGGTGCTTACCTGTGCATCAAAACCATCAATCACCTCATTTATTAAATTATTAATTACAATATTTTGTTCAGCTACTTTTTCTTGCTTTGTATGAATTGTTGAAATGGCCATAATATCATTTACAATCTCCAGTAATTGATTGCTACTTTCAGTAATTGCAGTAGTATATGATTTTCTGTTTTCTGGCGATAAATCAGGCATTTCCAAAAGATTAACAAAACCAACAATTCCGTTCATTGGAGTACGAATTTCGTGAGATATATTATTTAAAAACTCTGTTTTCAATCTATCACTTTCCTCTGCTTTCTCATTTGCGAGTATTAATTTCTCATTATTCGTTTTCAGTTGATTTTCAATTAATTTTCTTTCATTAATTTCACTTTTTAATTTTTCATTTGTTTCTACAAGTTCTGCCGTTCGTTCAGTTACTTTTTGCTCTAGCAAACTATTTGCTTCTTCAATTTCCTTTCTCAAACGAGAAATACTAAGGTGTGTTTGTACTCGAACCAACACTTCTTCTAAATGGAATGGTTTTGTAATATAATCAACTGCTCCTAAGCTAAAACCCTCTACAATATTTTTTGCATCTTCCATTGCAGTAAGAAAAATTACAGGAATATCTTTAGTCTCACTTTTTGATTTTAGTAGTTCACAAACCTCAAATCCATTCATTTCTGGCATCATAATATCCAGTAAAATTAAATCAGGATGGAATTTCTCTGTCGTAGCAATAGCTTGCTCACCACTTTGAGCTAAAATTACATTTATATCGTGACCAATTATAGCACTAGCTGCAATATTTAAGTTATCTGCAATATCGTCAACTATTAAAACTGTTTGTTTATTTTTCATAGATAATTGCAATTATTTCCGAATAATACCTAAGCAAATCATTGATTTTATTTAGATTAAAATAATCAACTGCCTCAAATAAAACTTCACTGTACTCAATTAGTGCATTAATATCGTACTTTTTACCGAATTTTTTATTCTTTTCAATAAAAATATTCAAATCATCTACAGATAATACTTCTAACAATTTGATATAAAGAGGCTCAATGTCACGTTTTAACTCATTTATGGCTTCATCAGAAAAAGTGCCTATTTCAATTTTTTCTTTCTGTAGTTTTGAAATACAATTTTCAAATTCGGCTTCACTTTTAGTGTTTTTTGTATACTCAATAAATTTTGCTACTGTCCTTAACAATAAATCTTCATCAACAGGTTTTGTGAGATAATCGTCAAAAAACTGGCTATATTTTTCAATTTCTTCTTTTGTTGCATTTGCTGTAAGCGCAATTATTGGAATTTTCTTCAATTTTTCATTCCTTCGTATAATTGCAGCCGTTTCGTAACCATTTAAACCAGGCAATTGAATATCCATAAGAATTAAATCGGGAGTATAAGTTTTTAGAACCTCAAGAGCTTCTTTTCCTGACTCCACTTCTTTAAGCTCAATATCTTCATTTTCAAGAAATAGTGATATTATTTCTCTATTATAATCAACATCTTCTACATGAAGAATTTTAGACTTGCTTAAAATAATATCATAGCTTTCGCTACTAATTTTTTTGTCTTGCACACTGTCTAATATTTCCACATTGTGTAATTTAACAATAAAATTTGAGCCCACATTAAATGTACTTTCAACAGAGATTGTTCCATCCATAAGCTCCACTAGGTTTTTAGTAATAGCCAATCCAAGCCCTGTTCCACCGTATTTTTTTGTACTTTGCCCCTCAACTTGACGAAAACTTTCAAAAATTGTTTCAATTTGATTTTCAGCTATTCCAATACCAGTATCTTTTACTTCAATAATTAGATTTAGACTTTGAGCTAATTCTTTCGAAGGTTTAAAATCCCTTTCTTTTGTTAAAGCCTTTTGAAATGTTACATTAATTGAAACAGAGCCTTTTTCGGTAAATTTAATTGCATTACTAACTAGATTTAATAAAACTTGTTTTATTCTTAATGCATCAACAAGTAATGATTCTGGCAATTTCTCATCAATAATCACGCCAACAGAAATTTGTTTTTGCTTAGAAAGCACAGAAAAATCCGAAGCTACTTCATTAAAAATATCATAAGGATTTGCCGCCTCTTTTTGAATATCTAACTGTCTTGCTTCAATTTTTGAAAAATCAAGAATATCATCTATTAATTCTAGCAGATTGTTACCACTTTTTACAATTTTATCAAGATAAGAATGGTATTTTTTGTCTTTTATTCTTTTTTGTAAAATACTTGAAAATCCAATAATTGAATTCATTGGTGTACGAATTTCATGACTCATATTTGCTAAAAAATCACTTTTTAAATGGTTGGCATCTTCTGCTTGTTTTTTTGCTTCTAAAAGTTCTTCTTCTACTTTCTTACGGTTAGTTACATCCATTACATACCCATAAAAATGAGTAATTTCACCATTTTCATTTCTTAAAATAGTGGTAAAATCATACAACCAAACTTCTTTGCCTGATTTATTAATTATTCTGTAATCACTATGCTCTAAGTAATTCAAATTATTATTGACTGCAATATCAACTTCCTCACCCACTCGTTCTATATCATCTTTATGTATTAATTCTCCAAACTCTATTTCACCATTTATAAAATCGTTGCATTTATAACCAAAAACATTTGAAACATTTTTGGAAACATATTCAACAGGCCAATTTTCTTCATATTTCCATTTAAAAACAACAACATCACCAATCATAAAAATATTTTGCTCCTCTAGTAATTTCTTATTGACAATCACTAAGTCTTGTTTGGCCTCTATAAGATTTCGTTCGGTAATCTTCCGCTCCGTAATATCTGTTAACGAGCCTACAATTGCAATAGTCTTTTTGTCTTCTACAACTGGTGCTTCACGAACTTCAACCCAAACTTTACTCCCATTTTTGTGTAGTAGTTCTAATTCGTAGGTATCCTGTGCAATACCAGTATCTATAGCTTTTTGAGTTTTTTCATGTCCTATATCATTAATAGGATGATTGCTTGTTAATTTATTCCATTTAATCTTTACTTCATCAGGCAAATAACCCAAAATATCTTTAATTTGTGGACTTAAATATTTGAGTTCATATTTAGGTGTATGCGAATAAAATAAATTAGTACTATTTTCAAAAATATTTAAAAGTAAGGTTTCGCTTTCTTTCAATTCTAACTCTACTTTTTGTCTGGAAATAATTTGTTTTTTTAATCTTGAAGAAAAAAACAAAAGCCCTAATAAACCTACCACCCAAATAGCTAAATGATTTAAAATAAGCGTATTTATATTTACATTCATTACCTCTTTTAACTTAAAAGTAGGAACTGCAATACTCAAAGCACCTCTAATATCGCCTAACTTATAGCCTTGGTGTTCATGACATTTCAAACAATTTTGCTCAACAACAAACGGACGAATATAGCGTAAGTATTCTTTCCCGTTTATTGAATCAACTTTAGTCCAAAGCGTATCACCATTTTCAAAAGCAAGTAAGGCCTGTGTCTCCCATTCATCCGAAATATTATTAGGGTTAATTGGCTTTAAACTAGTTAAATGTCCTGGTAAATCATATTCACTCGACGACAATTCCAATACCTGTCTTGTCATATAGGCAGGATTTACTAAAGTAAGGCTATCCCCATTCGTAGTAACAACATCCCTATTATCTATAAATTTAAGGTAT
>DAOVUO010000315.1 GCA_030632545.1 Bacteroidales bacterium | reverse complement strand
CGACCAGTTGTAAGATTATTATTAAATTTTTGTACTTGACCTCTTAATTCTTTAAATTTTGCATAAATATCTTTCATTATTTTAAATGCCATATCATTCTTTATAGCATTAAAATCTTCTGCTGCAATTGCTTTAGATAATTTTTCTTCACTTGCTAAAACTGAATTTGCAAATAATTCGTCAACAAATTTATCAAAATCATTATTGTAATTAGCTTCTACAGAAGCAAAAAATGCAGGATAAAATTTAGCATCAATATCAGCATGATAAAGCTTAAGCATAGCTTTAGTTGCTTTTAAATCTGTTGGCATATTGTAGTTCTTATAAAAACCCTTAGCCGCTTCTGCTAAATCAATTTCACCTTGCATAAGCTTGTCTAACTGACCAGCAAAACCAACAATTTCAATACCTCGCACTTGCGTTTCCATCATATACTGTAATGCATTCTGAAATTCTCTGCGCTGAGTATAAGTATTCTCAATCAAACCTAAAGCCTCACTATAAACAGCTTTTCTTTTTTTCTTTGCATCTACCCAAGTAATAAATTCCTTTTCGGTAGCTTGTTTTTTAGCAAATACATTAAGATTTTCTAAACCTTTTTTCTGACCGATAGAATATTTCCAATAGTTACTTGAGCGTGCAAATTTAGAAGAGTACTGAATACGCACATTTTCGTCTGCCATCATATCGTCCATAATAATTTCCTGACGAACACCACGTATTTTAATACGGTTAGGGTGCTCAACTTGTAACAGTTCCTCAACACCAAATGAAGTCATGTAACGGTTTGTTCCTCCAGGGAAACCTAAAATCATAGCAAAATCGCCTTCTTTAACACCTGCAACAGAAACATCTAAAAATTTCTTTGGTTTCATTGGCACATTTTCCTCTGCATAAGTCGCAGGAGAACCATCAGGTGCGGTGTAAACTCTAAATACAGAAAAATCGCCTGTATGACGTGGATACATCCAGTTATCAGTATCATGGCCATATTTACCAATAGACTCAGGTGGTGCGGCTACTAAACGTACATCATTATAATTTTCGTAAACTAATACAAAAAACTGATTGCTATTAAAATAAGCTTTTACTTCTGCACGATAACTTGTATTTGCAGTAGCAGTTTCTCTAATTTCTTTACTTACAGTTTTAATAATTTCCGCTCTTTTAGTTTCATCTGTTTCTTCACCTAATGCTTCAAGCACTTTAGTGGATACATCTTTCATACTTACTAAAAAAGAGACAAACAAACGCTCGTTTGGTAATTCGTCCTTTAAAGTTGCGGCGGCAAAACCATCTTTTAAATAATTATGCTCTAATGAACTATGGCTTTGAATTGCACCATATCCACAATGGTGATTAGTAAATACTAAACCATTACTTGAAACAATTTCGCCAGTACAAAAACCACCAAAAATAACAATCGCATCTTTTAGGCTAGCATTGTTTACATTGTAAATATCCTCAGGGGTTAGCATGAAACCTTGCTTTTTCATGTCATCATAATTCTTATTAAGCAAAGTTAAAAGCCACATCCCTTCGTCGGCTTTTACGGGTAGTTTAAATAAAAAAATAAGTGCAATAAGAAGAGTACTAATCCTTTTCATAATTTTTTGGATTTTAATTTAATTTTAATTTTTTCCAAAAATAAAAAATTAAATCGAATTAGCCATTTCTTTTCTAATTTATGGAACATGAAAATTTTTGTGTAGTCTATCAAGCAATTTGCTTAAAACACAAAATTAAATGAGCCTCTTAACATAATACCTCTTAAATTTTTATTTTCCTTAATAGGAACAAAATACTCTGTTTTAATGTCAAACAAAAAGTACTTGTTTTTAAATAACTCTAATCCTATGGCTGGACTTAGAAAGAAATTAAATTGTTTTGAGACTATTCCTGTTGCAAATATTACCCCTAAAGTATAGCCTGTATAAAGATTTAAAAACTTATTTTGTCCACGACCAAAATACTTTGAATAAAAATCTTGACCAAAATCGAGTATAAATAATTCAGAATAGCGATCTTCATCAGCAAGTTCATCAGAAAATTCTTTTAAAGTAGTGAGTTGTGCAAAAGATTTACCTCTAGTAAACAGATATTTGAGAGAATATCCTGAATAATATTTAGCTGAGATATTATCTTGTGGCATTTCGGGCATAAAAAACACATATTCTGCTCCTGGCATATTCACCCAAGTTACTTGTCTGGAATTCAAATCAACGGTTTCGTCAATAATAGTAATTTTTATTCTGTAACTTGTTATTTTTTGATTGCGTAAAACAATTCGCTCAGTATTATAAACTTGTTTCTCATAATAGCGCACTTTATCCCACAGTGAATCATAACGTTCTGTTCCAGGCTCACTATTTTTTAGTTCTTTTTCGTAAGCCTCTTTTTGTTGCTTGTAATAAGCTATCTCAAGCTCGTAACTCTTTTCCTCTCTATTACTTGATGATGTGCTTATTTTTTTATTATCTAAGTAGCCTAAGGAAGGAATTAATGTCAAAAATTCAGTATAATCAGCCTTTGCAACATAAAAATCAGCCTTAAATTTTGCTCTGCTACTTTCTTGACTAATTAAAACCACATTGTGTTCTTTTATAAACTTGGTTACAATCCCCATACTTTGGTCCAAATCAGGCGTATGAGTTTCTATAACAGCAGTTGTTACTACCTTATTATTTGCTACTTGAGCATGTGTTAAAAGAGAAAAACTAATAAGTAGAATAAGATTAAATAAATGTTTCATAATGTTTAGTTTTTATTTACTCAATATACAAAAAATGCTGCATTTTTTAATCAAAGCGTTTGTTTTATTTATCAACTTATAAAATGACTGCTATTTGTTATAAAAAATCATAATTAAATTATGAACACCAATAACTTTGATATTTTTGCTTAAACAGACTTGCTCCAACGTTCGAACGAGGCAGAGGCCAAAGAAGTCTCAGGCAAACTAGGAGGTTACATAGCCAAAAACGTTTCAATATCAAACACTACGGTGACAACAAATAAAGGACTGTATGGTAAATGCAGAAACATAAGAAATAAACGCTAATTTTGAGGTAAAGCTTGGTGCAACTTTTGAGGTAAAAACATATCCTAGTCAATAAAGCAAGTTAAACTTTTACATCAAATAAAAACTTATGAAAAAACTTCTAATAATTCTTGCTTTCGTTCCCTTAGTCCAAAATTTATTTGGACAAAAAGAATTTGCGCCTATTGGTGCTACTTGGTATTATACCATAATTGAAAATATGGTTCCAGATATTGGCTACAAAAAAGTTGTATCGGAAAGAGATACATTAGTAAACGGGAAAGCATGTAAAATTCTCTCAAATATTGTTTATAGTGCCTATAATAATCAGACTTATTCAAAATATAATTACATCATCCATCAAAAAGGCGACAGTATTTATTACTGGCAAAATAACGATTTTAGATTAATTTATGATTTTTCATTAGAAAAAAATGATACAATGAATATTTATTCAGACGATTTTCTTTGCTTGAATAATCAAACCCACTGGGGAAGTGTAATTGTTGATTCTGTAACTTATACTACAATAAATGGCTTTAAATTAAAAACAATACATACATCTCCAACTAGTAATTCAATTTATTTATACATAGCCCCTTTTGTTGAAATAATTGGAAGTTTATCCTATATATTCCCAACAGACACAGGTTGTGGCGCAATGGATATAAGAACTGAATTTACGGAGCTCCGCTGCTACAGCGATTCCATTATTGGAGATGTATATTTTAATAATAGCCCATGCGATTCAACGTATGCTGCTGCTATTCCTGCGCGCTCTAAAAAGAACGAAGCATTGATTTTATATAATTTCAATTGTAAATCTATAGAAATTACACTAAATAGTATGATTGAGCCAAATAGTAAGCTAATAGCATTTATTTATGATATGAATGGACGAAAGCTACAGCAAAAAGAACTTTTTAATAGGCAAAGTCAACTTAGTGTATCAGGCTATAAGAATGGCATATATATAGTACAAATTATTAAAAACAACAAAATAATTCATAATGAAAAAATATATAAGTATTAGTTCATTGATTATATTTCAGTCGCTCTTATTTAATAATCAAATTATTTCGCAAGCATCTTGTCGTGTTGAATATCCAACTAATGCACACACAAAACTCACAGTTCGTCTGGGGCTTCTTTGGACTCAGTCGTAGTATTTTGGCAGGCTCCTGCCTGCTATTCAAACACTTTACTTACTAGCATTTCAAAACCATCTATGGCCTTCGATATAATCACATTTTCTTTGCTGGCCGTTTG
>DAOVUO010000061.1 GCA_030632545.1 Bacteroidales bacterium | reverse complement strand
TGAGCTTGCTGGTATTGGAACAGGATATAATATTACATACACTTATCAAGAGCCTATAACAACATGCATTAATAGTATAACTAAAATTACTAATGTACAGGAAGCAGATGCTGTTATACTTGGATTAGATTCATTAAATATTTATTGCTATGATGAACCTTTAGATACCATTTACGGTAAAGCAATAAATGGGCTAGCAGGTGGATTCTTTGCAGGAAATGGCATTACTAATTTATCACCAGATACTGCTATCTTTGATCCAGTTCTGGCAGGAAATGGCACACATAGGATTGTGTTTTATTATATTGGTAATGATGGTGTTACGCAATTTACTGCACAAGAAGATGTTTGGGTTGATTCTCTAGGAATTGCTGCAATAAATGGACTTCAAGTAAATTATTGCGAAGATGAACCACAGTTAAGTGTTTTTGGTTCACCGCAAAATTTAAATGGCATATTTTTTGGTTCAGGAATAAATAATAACGGAGACGGAACAGCTTCTTTTACAGCGAGTTTAGCTAGTATTGGAAGTAATACTATCGATTATATTTATACTAATCCTCCCAGTGGATGTATGATTTCTGCCACCCAAGCTACTATAATCCATTCGTTACCTATTGTAGATTTTTCAATATCAGGTCAATGTATTGCAGATTCTATACGTTTCACAGATTTAACAAGTTCCTTAGACCCTATTCAAACTTGGTATTGGAATTTTGGTGACAATGATAATATTTTAGAAAACGAAGCATTTATTCAAGCACCTTCTCATTTATATACAACAGATGGATTAAAACAAATACAACTAGATATTATGTCAAATGCTGGTTGTCAAAATTCAACAATAAAAATTATTGATTTTGGCAATAATCCTTCAGCAGATTTCACTTGGAGTAACGAATGTTTTGGAATGGGTTCTTCACAATTCACAAATCTATCCTCAGGTAATAATATTATTAATTATGAGTGGGATTTTGGCGATGGAAGCACATCAAATGCAATTGATCCAATACATCAATATACTAGTGTTGCTAACTATCCTGTATCACTAATTATAAGCACATTAAATAGCTGTACTGATACGGCTAGATATACAGTGTATGTAAGACCGTATGTATTAGACTATCCTTATAGTCAGGATTTTGAACTAGGTACAAATGGTTGGGTTGCAGAAGCACTTGACTCTATTAACTCTTGGGAATTGGGTATTCCAAATGGAAGTATTATTAATACTGCCGCCTCAGGATCTAACGCCTGGATAACAGGCTTGCAAGCTGACTATAACAATAATGAAAACTCAGCTGTTGTTGGCCCGTGTTTTGATTTTTCAGGATTTGAAAAACCAATGATTAGCATAAAAACGTGGTCTATAACTAGAGACAGTCTTGATGGAGCCGTTCTCCAAACTTCCATAGACGATGGAAATACATGGCAAAATGCTGGTAGTGTAGATGGGGGTATTAATTGGTTTAATGGATATTCTATAAAAGGTAATCCTGGTGGACAGCAACAGGGATGGACAGGAAATGCAGATACAACTTGGATAGATTCGCGGCTTGATCTAAATTATTTAATTGGTGAAACAAATGTTAGATTCAGAATTGCATTTGGTTCAGATGCCAATTATAGTAACGAGGGTTTTGCTTTTGATGATATTTGGATTGGAGAAAGAAAGCGTAAAGTTGTGGTAGAAAGTTTCAGTAATGCATCAGATTTAAAATCTTGGACTACAGAAATAAATATTCAAAATATTAGTACAGCATTTCCCTATGATGCAATTCCTATTTTTTATCACACAAATACATTAGGTAATGATGTTTTTTATAGTTCAAATCCTGATATTCCTGATGCATTAAGTTTGCATTATGGTATTTCGGGTAATCCATATACGGTAATGGATGGAATATCTCATTTTAATTATATTAATACAAACTGGACAGCAGCAGATTTAATTCTGAGAGCACTAGACGAGCCAAAATTTGATTTAATTGTTAATAGTCAAATTAACCAAAATGACACAATAAATGAACTTTGGCTAGATGCAAAATTGACTTCAAAAGTATTAATAAATAGCGAAGTTATAATGCAAGTGCTTATAGTAGAAAATGTGAATGGCATTGTTGTTGGCGCCAATGGACAAAGCAGTTTTAGCAATGTTGTTAGAGATATGGCACCAGATGCTGCTGGCACATTGTTTATGCATAAATGGGCTGTTAATCAGAAAGATAGTATTAGTATTAAACATATACTGCCCACATTTTACTCACCAAATGACTATAGCATTATAGTTTATGTACAAGATGTTTTAACTAAAGAAATATATCAAAGTGAAGTAATTGATTATAGCTCAATTCCTACTGACTTGGCAGATATTGATAATTTGCCAAATTTACAAATTTCATTATATCCTAACCCAGCATTTGACTATATCAGAATAAAAATACCAAAAATAAATGCTGATGCTAATGTAATTATTAGCGATAATTTTGGAAAAACACAGCAAATTATTCCAATTTACGCCAATACACAGCTTATTGATTTGAATTTAAATAATTACAGAGGCGGTATTTATTTTGTTCAATACAGAAGCAAAACAGGAATTATACTATCACAAAAATTTATAAAAAAATAAAATTTACAAACAAAAGCATTATTTTTTAGATGTAGCTTAATCCTCAGAAAGAGCAATAAACCAAGACTTAAGCTTTGTATATTGTCCTTTTAAATGCTCTATAGCCTTTAGTTTATACTGACTAAAGCTAATTACCTCTTCTTGTTTGGCAAAGATGGTTTTTAATAAGCGCCTTAATTCCATTGGTTTCACATTCTCCACCATATTATTATCATAAAAAACACTAATTGTACCTCTCTCTTCTGAAACAGCAAGCACAACTGCATCAGTTTGTTCTGTCATTCCTAAAGCCGAACGATGACGCAAACCAAAATTTTCAGGTAATCTAGTTGATTTTGATAAGGGTAAAACGCAACCAGCGGCTAAAATTCTATCCTTTCTTATAATCACAGCACCATCATGCAAAGGAGAGTTTTTAAAAAATATTGTCCTTATTAAGTGAGCAGAACTTATAGCATCAATTTTTACACCTGATTGTGCATAAATATTCAAATCAGAATTACGTTCAATTACTATAAGTGCACCAGTTAAATCACTCGACATTGGTAAAGACGCATTTATAATTGAATAAATATTAACTTTCGCTTCTGATTTAATGATGAAACTAAAAATATGCTCTATAGAAAATTTATCTCCAATTAAATAATTTGAACCTATTTGTAAAAAAAATTTACGGATTTCTTGTTGAAATACAATTAAAAGTGCCACAACCCCTACACCTGTAATTTGACCTAATATACTACTTAAAAGCTGCATATTTAAAGCCTTTACCAAAACCCACAGCAAATATAAAGTAAGAATACCCATGAAAATTTTCATGGCCACAGTGCCACGAATAAGCACATATATCTGATATAGTATAAAACTAAATATCAGTATATCAATAAAATCAAGAAAGCGAAAATCAAGAAAACCCATCTACCTGATTTAATTTATCTATTAATGTAATTGTCTCTTTTGCCTCTTTAACATCGTGAACTCGCAAAATATTAGCCCCATTAAGCAAAGCAATTGTATTTAACGAAGTTGTTCCGTTTAGAGCATTATCTGGTTTAGTATTTAAATACTTATATATCATTGATTTTCTGGAAAGTCCAACCATTAAAGGCTTTTCAAAAATCTTAAACTCATGCAATTTTGCGAGAAGCTCATAATTATGATTAAGCGTTTTTCCAAATCCAAATCCTGGATCAAGTATCAAATCAGAAACCCCCATTTGGCTTAACAAATCAACTTTTTCTGCAAAATAGAACATTATTTCCTGCATTAAATTTTCGTACTCAGGATTTTGCTGCATAGTTTGTGGCTTACCTTTCATGTGCATCAATATGTAAGGCACTTTTAATTGTGCAATAGTTTCAAACATATCTGCGTCCATCTCCCCAGCCGAAATATCGTTAATCATATTAACAGAAAAATTAGCAACAACTTCTTTGGCTATTTCCGCTCTAAAAGTATCAACAGAAAGGATTGCTTCTGGAAATTTTTCACGAATTTGTTCTAAGGCTGGATATAATCGCTCTTTTTCCTCCTTTAAACTAAGAATTTGCCCTCCTGGTCGACTTGAAAATGCACCAATATCTATTATTTCAGCACCCTCGTCAATAATTTGTTGTGCTCTTGCTAAAATATCAGAAATATTCTGATATTTTCCGCCATCAAAAAAAGAATCAGGAGTAATATTTAATATCCCCATTACAATTGGTTTATCTATACTTAATAGACGACCGCCACAATTTAATTGAAAAATTTTAGTAAAATATGAATTTTTAACTTTATTGTTGGGAAGATTTATCATATATTTTTATTGAGTTTATGCAACAAATGTAGTCTTTTTTTTATTTTTTTGTATATTAATTAGCAAGGTATGAATAGTGATAAAAAAAATAGTAAATAATTAATTAAAATAGTAAATAGCAACATGCAACAAGCAAATGATACTTCGGCACAATTTGACCACTGTATAATAATTTCAAGAAACGTTTTTGCAAAAAAACTAGAAGACTATGGCGCATCTTGGAGAATAATGCGAACTAAAAGCATTACAGACCAGCTTCTTATAAAGGCGATGCGCATTAGAAGTATAGAAGAAAAGAAAAATCATAAAGTAGACGAAGGAATTCATCCAGAGTTTATAGCTCTTGTTAATTACTCTATTATTGCACTTATCCAATTAGCAGAAAAACCATCGTATGATGTTAATCCTTCCGTAAAAAAAGTATTATCTTTATATGATAAATATTGCAATGAGGCCAAAAGTTTGATGTTCGACAAAAATCACGATTATGATGAAGCCTGGCGCAAAATGCGCATTAGTTCCTATACTGATTTAATCCTAATGAAACTTTTTAGAATTAAACAAATTGAGGATAATGATGGCAAAACTCAAATTTCAGAAGGAATTGATGCCAATTATTTTGATATTATTAATTATGCAATATTTGGCCTTATTCAGCTAGAATTAAATAAATAGAACTTAAAAATAATGAAATTATTAGCACAAATTAGTAGATACTTATTAGGCGCAGTTTTTCTATTTTCGGGTATCGTAAAAGCAGTTGATCCACTTGGCTCAACTTACAAGTTTATAGATTATTTTAATGCATTTGGTTTTTCGTGGGCTGCTCCTTTAGCATTAGCACTTGCCTTTGTATTAAGTGGTGCAGAATTTTTAACCGGTCTTGCACTATTGTTCAATTTAAAAACAAAGCTTTTTAGTTGGTTTGCACTTATATTTATGGCGATTTTCACACCACTTACATTATTTATTGCACTAAAAAATCCAGTATCGGACTGTGGCTGCTTTGGCGATGCACTTATAATGACAAATTGGGAAACTTTTTTTAAAAATATTATACTAATTACTGCTGCAATAATTATATTTTTGTATAGAGAAAAGTTTGTAAATAAAATAAATTCAATAAGCCAAATGAGAAGTATTGGGATTTTTATTCTGATTATTTTCTTTTTTCAACTTTTTAATTTAAAACATTTGCCTATTATAGATTTTCGCCCATACAAAGTTGGTAGTTATATACCTGACCAAATGATAATTCCTGAAAATGCACCAAAGGAAAAGTCTATCTACAATTATCCTATGAAAAATATTGAAACAGGAGAAATAACAACAATTACTTCTGATGACTATTTGAATGATGTAAAATGGCAAAATCCTGAAACTTACGAAATTATTGCCGACCAAATTGAAGGACCAATAATTATTGAAAAAGGATATTTACCACCAATTCACGACTTTACAATTGAACCAATTGAACAATTTAACGATGAATATATTGTTTTTGATTCGGATATTACACCTCAAATACTAGCAGATGAACGTTATATAATGCTCTGTGTGGCTTATGATTTAGAACAAACAAATGATAAAGCTCTTGAAATGGCTGAGGAAATTTATCAATATTTTAAAACTCAGAACTATCCATTCTTTATGCTAACTGGCAGTGGCTCTGACGAAGCACTAAAACTAAAACACGATTTAAAGCTTAATTTTATTTTTACAAATACAGATCCTATTACACTTAAAACAATAGTTAGAGCAAACCCTGGATTTGTATTACTTAAAGAGGGCAAAATTATAGAAAAATGGCATTATAACGACTTGCCTAATTTAGAATACTTTAAAAAACTAAATAAACAGAAATAATGAGAAAAAAAATTGTAGCTGGAAACTGGAAAATGAACACACAACTAAGTGAAGGAATTGAATTAGCTCAAACACTTAATAAGAAACTGGATAATTCTGAGAACGAAGAAGTAAAAGTGGTTATTGCACCACCGTTTACTCATTTAGCGTCGATAAAAAATGTAATTGATAGCAAAAAAATAACTTTAGCTGCGCAAAATTGTGCTACACACGAAAAAGGTGCTTATACTGGCGAAATTTCTGCTACAATGCTAAAAAACATTGGAGTAGATACTGTAATTCTTGGGCATTCGGAAAGACGAAGCTATTATTATGATACAAGCGAAACTTTAAGCCTAAAAGTAGCTCAGGTATTAGCCAACAAGCAAGAAGTAATTTTTTGTATTGGTGAAGTTTTAAAAGAAAGAGAAGCTGAAAAGCATTTTGAAGTAGTAAAAAAACAATTATCAGAAGTTGTTTTTAAACTTTCAGAAGCTGAATTTGAAAATATCATTTTAGCTTATGAGCCAGTTTGGGCTATTGGCACAGGAAAAACTGCCTCACCTGAGCAAGCACAAGAGATACATGCCTATATACGTGGGCTTGTGGCAGAGAATTATAGTAATGAAATAGCTGAAAATACAAGTATCTTATATGGTGGTAGCTGTAATCCAGGCAATGCCAAAGAACTTTTTTCTAATAAAGATGTAGATGG
Source organism: Bacteroidales bacterium (assembly GCA_030632545.1). GTDB lineage: Bacteria > Bacteroidota > Bacteroidia > Bacteroidales > DYOH01 > DYOH01. The sequence goes on along the minus strand of DAOVUO010000061.1, from coordinate 2,778 downwards.
CGGACTAATTGGTGGCGCATCACTTAAAGCTGATGATTTTAAGGCGATTATAAATAGCTTTTAAAATAAGTAAGTAAGTAGGAACTTGAAATTAGTTTCTGCTTACTTATTTTGATATTACAACAAATTCTACTCTTCTATTTAGCATTCTAGTACTAGGTGAATTTCCGGCAGTATATGGTTTTTTTTCACCAAATCCTTTGTAAGTAATACGTTTAGAATTAATGTTATTCTTTATCAAGTAATCCCTTACTGCCTTTGCACGAGCAACAGAAAGCTGCATGTTTGTAAGCGCATCACCCACGTCATCAGTATGACCACGTAACTCAATCATCAATTTGGGGTTTTCATTCAAAAAAACAACCAAATTGTTAATACAGAGCATTGAGGTGTCGCTAAGTACCGATGAATTAAATTCAAAATTCACGTTTTGAAGTATATACGAATATCCTTTTTTAATAGCTTTAACTTTTAAATGCAGATTAGTTGGTGGATCATATTGTTGAATATATGGATTAATGTATTCGGTAGCATAAAAATAACCTTGCTTCTTAGCTATCATAATAAATTCCTCGTCCGTATTTACTGGAACGGACACTGCATAATGTCCAGTTAATGAGTCGACTACGCCAAAAGTTATTTTTGATGTTTGAATGCTTGTTAATTCTATTTGTGCATTACTCAATTCATTACCCTCTTCGTCGTATAAAATTCCTTTAATAAAAAGCACTTTTTTTGGTCTTGCTTCCTCGTATAAATTAGCACTATATATATCGTATCCACCTTCGCCATCAAGATTATCTGAAGCGAAATACATCTTTTTGCCATTTGTACTTACAGAAAGACCAACTTCGTGATGATTTGTATTCAATGGATAGCCAAGATTTTTTGGTTTTGTCCATCCAGAATCAGTATAATTTGTGTAAAACAAGTCAAATCCGCCAAATCCAAACAAACCATCAGACGCAAAATATAGGGTCTGACTATCATAATGAATAAATGGGGACTTTTCATTCCCTTCTGTATTAATCATTTCGCCTAAATTCTCTGCGGGCATCCAGTTTTTTGCACTATCTTGAACGCTCTTATATAAATCCAAGCCACCAAATCCATTTTCTCTCGTGCTCGAAAAGAAAAGTACTCTACCATCCGCAGTAATACTCGGTTGTCCCTCCCAAGAATCAATTCCATTAATGTTTTTTCCAAGATTTTTAAGTTTTGTCCATTTATTATCAATAAAAGTAGACTCAAAAATATCGCAATTTTTATAAGATGTATAACTACTTCTTACTGTTTCACAAATAGTTATATACATCCGTTTATTATCAATAGTTAATGTAGCTGCTCCCTCGTTACGCTGCTGTGTATTAAAAGGATAAGGCATTGCCACACCCACAGAAAATGCTTCAACACTATTATGAGGACTATTTAATCGCTTACTCACTGTAAATTCTTCAACTAATTGCTTAGTTTGATAATTATTGAGTTTTTTCTTATACCTATGGGTAAAAAATAGCCAGTCACCATCAGGCGATAAAATGGGCAAATATTCATCGTCGTAAGTTGACACACCACTAATCACAACTGGGAAAAAAGGAATAGGGTTATTTATTAAATAAGCGTAAGTTTTTATATTATCAAGATATTCTTTCGCTTTTTTAAATCTATTCCCTTTAATATTTGCATTTTTTATATAGTATAAAAGCTTATTTTCAGCTTCGTTATACTCTTTTAAATCGTAATAATATTCGCCTAAATAGAAAAAAATACCAAAATCATCATAAGATGGGCATAAAAGTCGAACTTTGTCATAATACTCAATTGCAGTATAAAAATACTGCTCTAAACCTTTGTGATAAGTACTATCCTTAGACAATGCTCTACCCTTATGATAGTTAAAATCAGCCATCAAATACCAGGCATCAACAAACTGAGGTTCAACTGTAACCATATTCTCGGCCATTCTGTAAGCCTCCACTTCTCGACCAGCTTTCATTAGCTCTATTGCTTCTGAAAACTGACGCTTTAATGCTCGATTTTTAATTTCGATACATGTAGATTGTGCATTGTGCTCACTCCACAATAAGCTTAAAATCAAAACTAAAGCAATCTGTTTAACTCTATAATGAATTAGCTTTTCGCTCTGCATTTGTTATTATTTGCTTACTTTCTTGATTTGCTTTTTCTATAATCAAATTAGCTTTAGCATCAGCTTCTTGCTCTAGTTTTTTAGCCTTTTTTGTTGCTTCAGTTTTTAACTTTTTTGCTGATTCTTCGGCCAATTTTTTCTTAATTGGATTACTTCCTGCTTTTTTAATTAAACTTTTTCCTTGTGCTTCAGATTCCGCAATTAACTTAAGCCCTGCATCTTTAGCTGTTTTTCTTAAATTATCGGCCTGAATTTCAGCCTTTTTATTCAAATCATCAGCTTTTTTCTTTGCATCATCAATAATTTGTTGTGCTTTTTCGCTTACTTTTTCCTTTATTTCTTCAGTCACTTCTTCCTTAGCTGACTGAGTAGCACCACTTTCTATATTTGCTATTTTAGGTTTTGCTAATGTTCCGCCAATATTGATTTTAAAATCAACTTCATCGCTCATAGCTACACCCGAAAACTTAGCAAGCATACCCGTAACTTTTCCTAATGGAAGTTTAGTATTTAACTGATAATCAATTTCGCCAGCTACATTCTGTTTGCCACCAATAGTAGCTTTATGTCCAGCAATTTTTGCATCAAAAGGCTTTATTTCTAAATTACCATTAACAATCTCAAATTTT
>DAOVUO010000369.1 GCA_030632545.1 Bacteroidales bacterium | reverse complement strand
GGGGATATTTGTAAATGCATGTATGCCCAGAACTATAAAAGACCCCCAGAACTCTAGTGAACCTCTACCAGAGGGGTATGCTTTGTATTTTTATCAAACACGTTTTGCCAACTTACCCGATTCGGCAAATTTTAGTTATTCTACAGCAGAATTTTTAGCAAAATCCGAAATTAAGCTTTTTTATCAACGTAGGTTGTTTAAACTTGCGTGGACAAATATGCTATTTCCTACACCTGCAGCGGATTCTTTATTGTATCTATTAGAAAATTCACAAGAATTTGGTCTGTCCCCGAATTTTTATAATACCAGTATAATTAAAACTTTGAGACAGCAGTTTTCTGATTCTATAGACCTATATCATCAACTTGAGTATGCTGCAAATTTTGAGCTTTTATTGTCAAATGCAGCCTTTACTTTTGCAAGACATTTGAATAGAGGCTTGTTGCATCTGGATAGCGTTGGATACAGAACAAAGCCTGATATGTTGAAAATTGATTTGACAACTGTTGTAAATAATGGGATAAAGGGCGATAGTGTAATTAGTTCTATTTTAGGATTGCAACCTAAAGCATTAGCATATATAAACCTAATTAATTCTTTTAGATGGTTTATTTTGAATAATGATAGAGATACAATTAGTATAAAAATACCTGATCCTCAGGAAGATTCTATAAGAGCTTATCATCAAGCAAAGAAAGTGTTAATTAAAAATGGCTTTTTAATTGAAAATAAAAACAAATCTACTAAAGAGCAAAATATATCGACCAACGATTTTTCTAGTGATGAATTTTATAATAGAAGTGATATTTGGGAAAATGATGATTCTGTTTTTGTTAATGCATTAAAAATTTTCCAACGTTTTAACGGTTTGAATCAAGATGGTAAAATTGGGAAGTTTACTCGACAGTCGCTTGAAAAAACGAATAATGAAAAGTATTGGCAAATTTTACTTGCCATAGATAAGCTTAAATGGGAGTCTAAATTACCCTCCAAATATATTTATGTAAATATTCCCTCTTATGTAATTCGTGTTATTATTAATGATTCGATATTAAAGGAGCACAAAATTGTGGTAGGGCTTCCTTCTAAGCAAACCCCTGTGTTTACAGACACAATGGAGTATTTTATTACTTATCCTGAGTGGAATGTTCCTTTGTCTATATCTTACCACGAGATATTACCCAAATTACGGGTAGATACCACTTATACTGATAGGAATAACTATTTGGTATATGATAAAGATTTAAATGCGGTGAATGTTAGGGATATAGATTGGTCACTTGTAAACAGAGCAAATTTTGAATATTCAATAAAGCAAGCAAGAGGAAATTCTAATGCTCTTGGAACTATAAAATTTATATTTCCTAATGAGCATTATGTATATATCCATGACACACCTTCAAAACAGTATTTTAGCAGAGACATAAGGGCATATAGCCATGGTTGTGTTAGATTGCAGTCGCCGTGGGAGTTTGCAGAGTTTTTAGTTCTACAAGACAAAAGAGAGAATTTTTTAGACACATTAATTGATTACAAGAAGAGAAGATTACAGCGCCACATAATGCTTCAAGATCCAATACCTGTGTTGATGAGGTATATTACAGTTGATGCAGATGATAAAAATAATTTATTTTTTTACAAAGATGTTTATGTAAAGGATAAATATATGATAGAAGAACTTCAGCAGAAGTTTAGATAGGAAGCAATTTGGATTTTAAAATTGGATTGATAAAGGCTGAATTACTTAAGTATTGATTGTCGGGTGCGTAAATAAAAAAACAAGATTTACCTTTTATAGTTTCAATAATTTCTTTATAAGTATCTGTAGGTAATGCTGGACAGCCAAAACTACGTCCTAATCTTCCATCATTACTAACTAAAAAATCATCATTTACATAGTTTGCTCCATGCACTACAATTCCTCTTACTCGTGCATTACCATTGAACATAGTTTCAAGTCCGTCAAGTTTGAGAGAGAAACCATTACTACCAAAATATGTTTCGTTAGTTAGATAAAAGCCCAAACTACTTTTTCTGGAACCCATTGAATTAGAAAAATTATTAGCAAATTGAGCACCACTATTAACTCCGTGAGACACAAGTTGCTGGTAAAGTATTTTTTTGTTTTTTAAATCAATTGTAAAAAAACGATTCTCGGAGCTAGCTTTTGAGAAATCAACAATTGTTAGTAGGCTATCATTAGAAAGTAATTTTTTTGAACGGATATTTTCAAAGCCAAGTAATGCAAATTCAAAAATATTAAATTTAATTTGGTTAGCACCTTCAATTTGCGAGTACATTTTAAGCGCATACGATTCAAAGAAATAAGCTTCTCTTTTTTCTTCAGGCGAAATATATGTTTTTTCCGTATTAACTACTTTTTGTATATTTTCGGAGTTGTTTATTCCATTTATTGAAAAACTCGTTAATATTATAGTGAGTAAGGCGATGAGAATTGGCTGTTTTAACATATTTTTTAATTATGGTGCAAAGATAGTTATCAAAATTATGATAACAAATTTTGTTTGTTAAAAATTTTACATAATAATACAAGTATTGTACCAAATGGAACTTGTTTATCATACATAATTTCGTAAATTTGTTCTAAAATTAAACTCAATGATAGTTACAGAAGGAACTAAAGATACTCCAACAATAAAGATTATTCCTGACGAATGGTTTATTAAAATTAGTGGGCCTTCGTACCCACCAAATGCATTGAGAGTTTATCAGGATGTGTTTAATTGGATTGAGAGCTTAGAGCCTGATCCAAGTAAGGAGCTTAAAATTGATTTTAATTACACATATCTTAATAGTTCAAGTAAAAGTGCTTTAATGGAAATCCTTAGGAAACTTGAAAGTTTAGTTATTAATAATCAGAAAGTATTAATTTCATGGTATTTTTCTAGCTCAGATGAAGATATGGAAGAATTAGGTGACGAGTTAAGATCTATGTTTAGTATTCCATTTAAATTAGTCTCGTTTGATGAGGAATAAGATAATATTGAATTAAAAACAATAGTTTAATATTTTTTAAAATGCTGCAAATAAGATTATTTGCAGCATTTTTTTGCCTTAATGTTTAAAAATGTGACAATTGTAGTGTCCTGAATTTCAGTAATTTGTGAAATAATCAATAATAATGTCAAATATTTCATTGAAAATATTTGCATAGTTTATTTTTATTTTGTTTATTTGTGTTAATTATAGTAAGTTAATAAATAACTATAGAATGTTTAATTTAAATAATAAAATTATGAGATATTTAAGTTTTAAAGATGAATTGAGAGGTGTAGTGTAAACAATTTAGAAAAAATGCACACTTCTATTTTAAGAATGAGAAATACATACATAAAGATGTTGTATCAATATACGAGAACATATTTAAAAGTGTTTTTAGTGTTGATTTTTTTAGTTAGTATGCCAAATTCTATGCATAGTGTAAAAGAAACGAAAAGTATGCAAATTTCTGAGAAAATAAATAGTTTTAATAATTCTCAGAAATGGCAAGTATTATATAACTATTCGATTGAATATATTAAATCACACGAAGGTTTTGTTCCTGTGAAATATTATTGTGCTGCGGGATTACCTACTATTGGTTTTGGTCATGTTATGTATCCTCGTGAGAGTTTGCCTAATGTAATTAGTTTAAAACAAGCTGAATTATTGGTTAGAAAAGATTTTGATGTGGCTTTAAAATATGCCGAACGTTCAATTCCCAATAT
>DAOVUO010000123.1 GCA_030632545.1 Bacteroidales bacterium | reverse complement strand
TTGATGACGATGAGCGTGATTATGGCGTTGGAGCGCAAATATTAAGAGATTTAGGCATTACAAAAATGCGATTAATAACTAACAATCCTGTAAAGCGTATTGGATTAGAAGGTTATGGTCTAAAAATTTGCGAAATCATTCATATTGAAATTGAACCCAACGAGCATAACATGTTATATCTTAAAACTAAACGAGATAAAATGGGGCACTTTTTAGAGTTATATGAATATAATGATAAAGATATTAAGTCGTTAAAGATTAATAAATAGATACAAAAAAGAGGGTGAAAAAATCACCCTCTTTTTTGTATCTATTTGTTTTATAATATAATACTTTGTTAAGTTTTAAGTTTCGAGTTCTAAGTTTTAAGTTAAAATGCGTAATATCTAGCAGTTATGCTTAATAAATATATATTTTGCAAATAACTATCATTCAATGTCTTACGAACGACTAACTGCCTACCCCGAAAATCGGGACACTAATACAATTTGTCAAAGAGGACTGGTATAATTATAGCTTTATCCCCCAAATTGAGATGTCATCTCTTTGCTCCTCTTTATCTTGATGAGCCTCTAATGCTTCCACAATTTTATTTTCCTGATGCTCAAGATCCGCTTTTCCAATTTGATTTATTAATGCAATAAACCTTGTAGAGCCATATTTTTTACGTTCTTCATTATTTTGGTCAATTAATCCATCAGAATGCAAATAAATCATATCTCCCTTACTAAAAAACATTTCCTGATCAGTAAAAGGAATATTAACTCTTTTTAGCCTAGAACCACCAATGGATTTTCTGTCACCTTTCAAAAGATTCATTTCTTTATCCTGCATTCTAAAATAGAAAAGAGGACGCTTAGCACCAGAATAAACAACACGTGTTTTACCATTATCCATTCTGGTTAAGCAAACAAGAGCCACATCCATACCGTCATTATTATCAGTCTGCGATTGCTTTAATGCCTTTTTAACCCTAATATTCAATTCTTCAAGTATTTGACTAGGCTTAATAAGTTTATTTTCAGAAACAACTTCACTTAAAATACGACTACCAATCATACTCATAAAAGCTCCAGGAACACCATGTCCTGTACAATCCACAACAGCAGCAAACATTCTACCCGTTTCTTCTTTATGGAAAAACCAATAAAAATCACCAGAAACAATATCCTTAGGACGATAAATTACAAACGATTCAAAAAAATTGTCAATCACTTCATTTATTGGTAACATGGCACTTTGAATTGTTAGTGCATAATTTATACTACCACGAATATGCTTATTCTGCTGTTCAACCTTATCTCTTTGTGCTTGAATCTCTTCATTTTGCAATTCTAGAGTTTCTTTTTGCTGTGAAATTTCTTCATGCTGCTTACGGATTTCTTGCTCTGCCTCTTTCTGCTTACTAATATCGGCATCAATAGCAATTAACTTAGAAATTGCTCCTGTTTTATCTATTATTGGCGTTAAAGTAGTTTGAACCCAAAGAAAACTCCCTAATTTTGTTTTTACTTTAGATTGATAACTTACAGTTTGCTTATCTTTAATACACTGATGAATAAGTAATTTTGTTTCTAAAGGTGTATCTTCAGATACTATATTTTTACTTATAGAAACATGCTCATCTAAAGAAAACCCCAAAAGACGTGTAAAACCTTCATTTATCCACTCTATATTTCCAATACCATCCATAATTGTAATGGCATTATCTGTTTCACTTGCAACTATGGATAGTTTTTCTAACTCCTCGTTTGTATGCCTTAACTCCTCTGCTTGCTTCAGAATATGATTATTCTGCTTTTTAATTGATTCTTCTGCATCCTTTATTTTATTGATATCAGTTTCAATTGCAACCAACTTTACAAGCTTATCATCGTCGCTCATAATTGGTGTAAGCGTAGTCTGAACCCATATTTTGGTGCCAAGTCTGGTAGTATTCTGAGACTCATACACTTCCGTTTGCTTATTTTGAATACAGTTAACCAGTATTTTACGTATATTTTTATTTGAACTTAAATCAACTAGGTTTCTACCCATTTCATTTTTGAGCAACTGTATAGTATAACCATAAAGTCTTGTGAATCCAGTATTAACCCACTCTAAATTCCCTTCGGCATCCATAATTGTTACAGCATTTTCAGTTTTACTGGCAACAATACTAAGTTTTTCAAGCTCCCCATTAATTAACTCAAGTTGCTTCGATTGTGCAACAATTTCTTCTTTTTGTTGATTTATAGCAATATTTTTTTCTTCTAGCTGCTTATTAATTTTTTGCTTTACTTTATAGCTTCGCCATATAAAGAATGCCAAAAGTATTAATAAGGATGAAAATGCTATAATAATAATAAGAATACCCTTTTGCGTTTGAATCAGCGCATCTTGTTGGAGTAAAACTTTTTTCTGACTTTCAATTTTCACTTGTATTTCACCAATCTCAGCAGTTTTTATATCAATCTCCTCATGTTGTATTCGAGCCATTTCTTTCTGCTCTTCTAGTTTTTTTGTTTGTTCCTCAATGTCAGCATTTTGCTCCTCTATAGCAACTTTCTGTTCGTCCATATTAAGTTGCTGCTCTTCAAGTACTACCTTGTTTGCATCAAGTGCCGCTTTCTGCTCTTTAAGTTCCCTTATTAGAGTATTTAATTCAGTTTTTTGATTGATTATTTCAGCTTGTTGCTTTTTTATTGCAATTTTTTGATTCTCATTTTCCTTAATTTTCTCATCAAGTATCTTTGTTTGCGCTTCTACTCTTTCTTGTTTTTCTTTTAGTTCACCTTCTATTTCTGTATAGATAAGTTTAATATCATCACTAGTTCCTCCATGCAAAAGAAGTTGATTAGTTGCCTTTATATTAGCCTTTACTAAGTTTGCTTTATTCAACTCGTATCGCTTTTTACCTTTATCCAGAGGCAATATATTTACCATTACATACTTTAAGTCATCATACCTATCTGTAACAAGTAAAGTAGATTGAGCTTCAGCTTCTAAGAGTAAATCGGGAACAAAATCATTTAATTTATTGTCAACGAAAAGGACATTAACTTTTGTTACACTTTTAACTTTTTTGAAATAAATGATTCTAAATGGTACTCCATTAAGGTCTCCATTCTTAGACTGTGAATATAATTCTTTGTAAATATTCTCATTCCCAACTATCCCAATAGTTATTTCTGTTAAACTACTACTATTAGGCCATTCAACATATTTGGCAAAGTTTAATATATAAATAGCTTTTATTTTATCCTGAGACATTTCTTGCCCCTTAACATTGAAACTAATCAATAAAATAAATACGAATAAAAATATTTTTCCTAAAGTAAATTTCCTCATTTAGCTTTTAGTCCAATTAATGTAATATCATCTCTCTGTTCAGTCCCCAACATATGGTTGTTTAACTCATCACCAATTATACGCTTTTGAACATTAAAAGTTTCCTTTGCACAATCCTTAATTAATTTATAAAGTCTAACACTCCCAAATTTCTTTCTCTTGACATCATTTTGGTCTGCATAACCATCTGACAACAAGTACAAAACATCATTTTTATTTAAAGAAAATTTAATATTTGAAAATTGCAAATCTACGTTTCGTCCAATTAATCCACCAATAGATTTTCGGCTTCCTTTGTAGATTTGAATCTCATTAAGCTCTTCTCTATAAACTAATGCTGGACGTTTTGAGCCTGCAAATATCACTTCCAAATTTTCATTTTCATAATTAATTTTAGTCAATGCAATATCCATACCATCAGTATTGTCAGTTTGATCTTGTTTCAAAAATTTTGTTAAACGCTCGTTTAACTGAAATAATATATCTTTTGGACTAAAAATATTATCTTGTATAATTATCTCATTTAATATATTATTACCAATTAACGACATAAAAGCACCTGGCACTCCATGTCCAGTACAGTCAATAACAGCCAAATAATAATTATTATTTATTTTATCATGATGATACCAATAAAAATCACCAGACACTATATCTTTAGGATTATATAGAACAAAAAAATCAAAATTTTCCTTTATCTGATTATCCAAAGGAAGAACATTATTTTGTAGAGTTAAGGCATATCTGATAGATCCTTTTATATTTTCGCTATGTCGGGCAATTTTTCTATTTTGTATTTCCAATTGTTCTTTTTGTCCTTCTAACTCTTCTTTTTGCTGAGTAATTTCCTCTTCAGCTTTTTTAAGATTGGTAATATCAGAATCAACAGCAATAATTTTAACTAATCTATCATCAAAATCTATTATAGGAACAAGATTTGCTTGCACATAAACTTGTGTCCCATCTTTTCTTAATACTCTAATTTCATACGTTACAGGAACTTTTTGCTCCTTACATTTTTTAAAATTTTGTACAGCAATATCATTTGTATGTGGCCCAATTATGTTTAATGATTTGTGTTTTATCCATTCGCCTAGCCTATAACCAAACATTCGCTTAAAACCTACATTCACCCATTCAATATCACCATTTGGACTCATTATGAACACAGCATTTTGAGTTTCGCTTGCCACCCAAGAAAGTTTTTCTAATTCTTTAGTTTGCTTAATAATTTTTTTATTCTTGTTAGCAATTTCACGTGTTCTAAGAATAACTTCTTCTTCTAATTTTTTCTTCTGATTCTCAATTCTATTGATACGTGACCTGTACCAAAAAAAAATGCCAAGTAATACAATTACTATAAATGTTGTTCGAAACCACCATGTTTGCCAGATTGGCGGTCGTATAAAGATTTTAAGAGAAGCCCCCTCTTCATTCCAAATACCATCAGAATTTGAACCAATAACTCTAAAAATATAATCACCAGGCTCAATATTAGTATAAGTAGCAGTTCTATGCAAAGCATCTGAGTTTATCCACTCTTTATCAAATGGATAAAGCATATACATATACTTATTTTTTTGTGGTTGCGAAAAATGCATGGCTGAAAATTCTATCGAAAATACATTCTGATTATGATTAAGCTCAATTTCACTTATATAACTAATATTTTTACTAATTGGCGAATTCTCAATTTGCTCAATATTTTTATTATTTATTTTCAAATTAAGTATAACAATCTGTGGTACATATTGATTTAATTGGAGCTCCTCTGGATAAAATGCATTAATTCCATTAATTCCACCAAAATACATATTCCCATTTTCGTCTTTAAAGTACGAACCTACCAAAAATTCGTTACTTTGTAAACCATCACTTATATCATATTTTACAACCGAATAATCTTTTAAATCAAATTTGGCAATTCCATTATTGGTACTTAACCAAAGATTACGTTTAGTATCTTCTAAAATCCCCATTACAACATTATTCGGCAAACCATTAGCTTCCGTAAAACGCTTAAACTCATCCTTTTCAGGATCATATTTATTTAATCCAGCTTTAGTCCCAATCCAAAGTGTACCTTTTGAATCTTCAAAAATTGAATATATCCTATCGTTACTAATCGTTCGTGGGACTTTTCTACTGTATTTATGATGCTTAAAAGTCTGACTGTACCTATCCCATTTTTCTAATCCACCACCAAATGTACCAACCCAAATTACACGAGCCTGACTTTCATAAACAAATGTTATTTTATTGTCGGTAAGACTTCCACTTTTTTCAGCTTTTCGTTTATAAATTTTAGTTCCTTTATTTTCAGGAAAATATTCAATCAAACCACCACCAAAACTAGCCATCCATATTGCCCCTTTATAGTCCTCTGCAATATGCCATATACGCATATTTTCAGGTTCTAAACCCTTTATTTCGATAGGTGTAAATTTTCCAGCTTTTCTATCTAATATACAAACACCGCCCCCATCTGTACCTATCCATAAATTGTTATTTGAATCTTCGAAAATACACCTAACATGATTATTTGGAATACTTCTTTTATCATCGGGATTATGTATAAAACGGGTAATTTCGTTCGTATTCCTATCCCATTTATTTAAACCACCATCAACTGTTCCTACCCATAAAATATTTTCTTCATCCTTATATATAGAACGAACTCTATTTGAGCTCAAGCTATTTTTGTCAAAAGGATTTTTTCTATAAAGTTCAATTCCCACAGAACCAGGGTCCCATTTATCAAGTCCCCCCAACTCTGTCCCTATCCATAGAACATTTGTTCTATCAAAAAAAAGTGTATTTATATCATTAACTACCAATGAGCTTGGATCTAAAGGATTATTTATAATGATATTTTTTTCGAATGTATTAATATCAATTACAACAATTCCTTTTGTTGTGGCCAGCCAAACCTTACTTTCCCTATCAAATTTAATGTCTTTTACTTTTATATTTATTAAGCTGAATTCATTTTCAGAAAAAATGCTTCCATCGTAATTCAAAAGAGTTAATCCATTAGCATGGGCAATAAAAAGAATATTATCAACAAATAATATCTTTTTTGATTCCCCTTTAAAAATAGTTTTAAATGTTTCTGCCTTTTTATTGTAAACTGAAACACCGTTAATAGTAGGAATGAAAAAATTGCTATAATCTAATTGCTCTATATCATAAATCACATTTCCAGAAATAGTATTAGGATTGGCACTATTATGGAAAAATTTTTGAAATACTTTTGTAAGAATACCACTTTTTCGAGCAATAAAACTTTCATCATTATCGCCAATAGCCTGTATTTCATCCTGATCATTTCTTAACAAATTAAGCCCATTGTTAGTTCCTACCCATATTTTTTTTTCACTATCCTGAAAAAGAACGTTAATCTCATTATTACTAAGGCCATTAGGATTGAATCTATCCTTTCTTATTGTTCTAAAATTATTTTCGTCAGGATAATAAATTGATATGCCTTCGCTATTTGTCCCAACCCAAATTTTACCTTCATCATCTATTAATAGCGTTTTAATGTAATTATCTGCTACAGAAAAAGGAAGATTTGGATCATTACGAAATAGTTTAATATTATAGCCATCATACCTATTTAATCCATCGTAGGTACCAATCCATATAAAACCGTGTTGATCTTGACCAATTGAGCTAATTGAATTTTGCGACAATCCCTTTTGATTTGAAAGATGAACAAATCTAAAATACAATTCTTGTGAATAAGTAAAATTATTTACTAAAAGTAATGCTGCAAAAAATATGATGGAGTAAAACT
>DAOVUO010000178.1 GCA_030632545.1 Bacteroidales bacterium | reverse complement strand
GTTTCTATATCATCGGATTTGTACTTTACTTTAAAGCCACTACCAAAATCAATATACTCTATATCAGAAAACTTTTTTGCTACATTAAACAGAATATCAGTGGCATATAAAAAAACATCAACGTCTAATATATCCGATCCTGTATGCATGTGGATTCCATTAATTTTAATATCAAGAGTTTTGATAATGCGCTCAACTAAAGGTAGTTGATGGATTGATATTCCAAATTTAGAATCAATATGACCAACAGAAATTTTTGCATTACCACCAGCCATAATATGCGGGTTAATACGTATTCCTACAGGTAATTGCGGAAATTCATGGCCAATGGTCTCAAGCATTTCAATATTATCAATATTTATTTTTACTTCTAATTTGATGGCTTTCTTAATCTCGTTAAAACTCACTGAATTAGGGGTGTATACAATGTCCTGAGGAGCAAATCCTGCTCGTATTGCTAATTGAATTTCTTGAATTGAAACAGCATCAATTCCACTTCCTAGTTTATTCAGTATTTTCAGTACAGATATATTACTATTTGCTTTGGCAGCATAATTAATCTTTAAATTACTTACATTTAAAGCATTATACATTTTATTATACTGCTCTTTAATTTTAGTGCTATCATAAACATACAAGGGAGTTCCAAATTTATTAATCAAATCGGACACATTTATTCCTCCAATTTTGTATTCATTATCAATTAGTTCCATGTTCAATTTATTAAAATTTCATAGTGCGCAAGTTACACATTTTTAAAGAAATGTATTACAACCAATATTTTTTTGCAATATTTATATAAAAGTTATTAACAGGAAATAAATATCTGGTTTATTTAGTTATGCATATTTTTATCGTGCTAATTATTGTTTTTCGACCGATTACAAATATAAATTCTAGGAATTTAAGATTGTTTACATTTTTTGTTTGTGTAAATAGTTTGTTAGGCCTTTATTTATAGGCGTTTTGAGCTATTGCAGTTAATTATGTAACTTACTCTATTGACATTGTTGTTCTTTAATTTTCAATTAAACATGCATTTAGACTTTTTTTATAAAAATTTTGACATTTAACGAATTCGATATTTTTGAGTCTGGCCAGCTTATTTATCTGTTTTGATTTATTTGATTGTAAAAAAATCGTTTGAATGTTGATAACTTTCAATTTCGACCTGATTTTTTTGTTATGAGGAGTTGAAAACTCACTTTTAGAGCTTATGATTTATCTATTTTATGTGTTTTTTTACTGTATTGATATCTAAAATTTATTTTTGTATAAATTTTATCGGAAAACAGCAAATGGATACAATTGTATCATTTTAGTAGTATAGATTTGGTTGTTGCTAATTATATGAGCTATCTAATTATTTAAGTTCTTATGAACTAGCTCTATTAACATTTATGTGGGGGTGTACACTCTGCATATTGGTAAACCTCAAAATTATTAAGTATTATACCAAAAATGCTCTAAAGCATATTTTATGAATTCTTTTTTTCCTAAATATTTAATTATTAGAAATTTACAATTGTAGCTGCTCATGCCAAACTAACTGAAACCCAGTGCTTTGTTTTAGTTGATTTTAATTAATACTTTAAGAGAAATATCTAACACTTTTATTTCGGTGTATTGTATAATAGTTATTTACATTATGCTTATGGTATTTGTATTTTGCCTTTATTATGTTAAGCAAAGTCTGTGCCGAAATCCTGTTTTTACCTCTGAAACGCAACAAATTCAGTATATTTGCGTATATTCCAAAAAAAATAGAGATGCACAATCAAGAATCTGACCATAATATTGGTACTGAATGGACAATGACCATAAACCCTAAACGTAACCTTCTGGATATCAACATCAAAGAATTGTGGAAATACAAAGATTTAATCTCATTATTTGTTCGCCGTGATTTTATTGCTCGTTTTAAGCAAACTATACTCGGACCTTTTTGGTTTATTCTCGGCCCACTCTTAAGTACAGTGATTTATACTTTTGTTTTTAACAAAATTGCCAAAATTCCTACAGATAATGTGCCGCCTATCTTGTTCTATTTGAGCGGATTAGTAGGTTGGCAATATTTTGCTTCTTGCTTAAATGGAACATCAAATACATTTACAGGTAATGCTGGGATTTTTGGGAAAGTTTATTTCCCTAGACTTGTAACACCAATATCTACAGTGATTTCAAACCTAATTTTATTTGCCATACAGTTTGGCCTATTACTTTTGGTTATGGCTGTCTATTTTTTTAAAGGTGCAAATTTTCATATTGACTGGACAATTGTATTTATTCCTTTTTATCTTATTTTGCTGGCTGCTATTGGTTTAGGTGTTGGAATAATTATTTCTTCCTTAACTACAAAGTACAGGGATTTAATCAATTTAATGAGTTTTGGAGTACAACTTTGGATGTATGCAACACCTATAATTTATCCAATTTCAATGGTTCCCGAAAAATTTAAATTTGTGGTTATGCTAAATCCAGTTGCTCCAATTATTGAAGCCTTTAAATATGCTACGCTTGGTGCAGGTTCATTTAGTGTAAATGGATTATTGTATAGTAGTATTTTTGCTATTGTATTTTTGTTTATTGGAGTTATTTTATTCAACAAGGTTGAGCAAAATTTTATGGATACAGTATAAAACCTTGTTCTTCAAATTCATTTGTATGAAATTGTGATAGTGCTTCAATAAATTCGGATTCTTTCATTGTTTGTGTAGTTATATACGAAGCAGCAATTGTATCTGCTTTTCTTACACAATAAGTTTGTTCTGTTTTGTTGAAAAAGTATGAGATAAGTTCCCCGTGAAAGTAGTCGGCCATTTCATCGTCAAATTCTTTTTCTGTTTTTTTCATTTGCTCAACAACTTTCAATAGTTGGGCTTTGTTTATGAGTGTCATTTTTTTTATTAATTACAAAAAGACTAAAATTAATAGTATTTTTAAAACTTCTTACAAGCAAATTATAAAACTCATGTTTTTTTTTAGGAAAGTAGTTTTTATTTATATACTTGTTTTTCTGTTAAGTTATACTTTAGTTGGACAAATAGAGTCCAAAGGACTTCCTTTTATTTCGAATTTTGAACGAAATGATTATAAGGCAGGAACTCAAAATTGGAGTATTTCACAAAGCCAAACTGGGGAGTTATTTTTTGCTAATAATTCAGGACTTCTTCGTTACGATGGTATACATTGGGATTTATATCCTGTACCTAATAATTCGGTTGTAAGATCAATATACATAGATAGTTTAGATAGAGTTTATGTTGGGGCTTTTGAGGAATTTGGCTATTTCTATTTAGATTCAGCAGGTTTCTATATATATAATTCGCTTAGTTCAAGCATTATAGACAATAGTCCTTTGGGTGATATTTGGAAAATTTATAATTATAATGGGGCTATTATCTTCCAGTCTTTTACTTCTTTATTTTTATATCAAAATGGCAAATTAAATATTATCGAGCAAGATCAAAATTTTCAGTATTCATTTAAGGTAGCTAATGATATTTATATTATTGAGAATGACAGAGGTTTGCTTAAATTGGATGGACTGAAATTATACAGTATTTACGATAATTCGATAGTTGATATTGCTGGTGAGATTGTAGCAATATTTGAAAGAGAGAATAGCGAATTATGCATTATTGGTTCGAAAGGATTATTTACATTTGAAGGTAATGAGTTGAAAACGTGGGATAAACCTATTAATGATGAGTTAAAAAATGCGCAAATTTATTCGGCGGAAATTATAGATAGTTCTAAATTAGTTATTGGAACTGTGCAAAAAGGAATTTATATAATTGATAAACAAGGTAATTTACTCAGGCATATTGATAAGGAACATGGACTTTTAAATAATACAATTCTTTCGATATTTGTTGATAAGGCTAATGATTTATGGTTGGGGCTAGATAATGGAATTTCGCGGGTGGAGATAAGTTCACCTTTTACGAGTTTTAGTGAAGCTATTGGTATTATGGGAACTGGATATACCTCGGCAAAGTTTAACGAGAAATTATATTTAGGAACTAATCAAGCTTTGTTTGTTTATGATCCTAATACAACTAGAAACGAAAAAGCAAAATTTATTGAAGGAACTGAAGGGCAAGTTTGGAGCTTGTTTGAGTATAAAGGGAGTTTATTTTGTGGACAACATAATGGGATTTACTTAATAAATGAAAATAAGGCCGTAAAAATATCTGACGAACTTGGGAATTGGATGTTTCTTCCTTTGAAAAATGATTCGAGTAAATTGTTAGTTGGTGGCTATACCGGACTTTCTATTCTTACGCAAAATGCCAAAGGTAAATGGAATTATTCGCATAAAATTAAAGGATTTTCGGAGTCGTGTAGAATAATGTCTTTTGATAAGTATAATAATTTGTGGATGAGTCATGGCTATAAGGGTGTATATAAAATAAAACTAAATGCAGAATTGGATAGCGTAGAGCATTTTGATTTTTATAATTCTGAAAATGGATTCCCTTCAAATTTTGCCATCAATGTTTTTAAATTAGAGAATAGAATTTTATTCTCGACAGAGAAAGGAATTTACGAGTATGATTCAATTAATCAGAATTTTAAATCCTCGATTAAATATAATAATTTGTTTAAAAAAACTTTAGCATATAGCCCACATGTAGATTCGAAAGAGAATATTTGGTTTGTACATTCTAGTCAATTTGCCTTTTTGAAAAAGGAGCAAGACAAATATGTAATGAATACTAATATTTTTAATAAGATTGAAGGTACATTAGTCGCTGGATTTGAACATTTTAATGTTATTGATAGTCAAAATACACTTATTGGAAATGAACATGGCTATATTTGTTATCATAAAAATACGAACAATCCAATAAAACGAAATTTTATTACAGTTTTTGAACAAATCAAACTAGTAAGTACTACCGATTCAATTATATATGGTTCTGTTAGAGCGCAAAAAAATAATATACCAAAAATTGCTTATAGAAATAACTCGGCATATTTTTCGTTTGCCGCACCATTTTTCGAAAATGCTGATAAAACTGAATATTATACATTTTTATACGGTTACGATATTTCGTGGAGCAATGGACAACATCGTACTCATAAGGAATACACAAATTTATCATCGGGTGAATATACATTTAATGTTAAATCTAAAAATGTGTATGGCGATGAAAGTCCTGTAACAAGTTTTACTTTTATTATTAAAAAGCCATGGTATAGAACGTATTTTGCTTATGCTATATACATATTGTTTTCTGTTTTTTTGGCTTTTATTGCTGCTCGAATTATTGATTTGAGATTAGAAAAAGAGAAGGAAATTTTAGCACAAAAGCAGGCCGATGAACTAAACAAGCAACAGGAAGAGCATAATAGAATGGCGATTATGGCAGAGCAAGAAATTATCAAACTTAAAAATGCAATGCTCCAGACTGAAATAGAGAAAAAGAATTTAGATTACGATTTGAAAAAGAAAGAGCTTGCCACAGTTGCGTTGAAAAATACGCACAAGAATGAAATATTGCTAAAAGTAAAGGAGCGCTTAATTGAACTTGAGAGCCATATTGATCAAAAATCATTTAAGCAAATTAAGCAACTTATAAAATCTATTGATGCTGAAATGAGACTCGACCAGGATTGGGATTTATTTAAAAAGCATTTTGAGGAAGTACATGGCGATTTTTTTAAACGCTTAAAACAAAAGTATACCGATTTAACTCCCAAGGATTTAAAGTTGTGTGCTTATCTCCGTATAAATTTAGCTACAAAAGAAATTGCGCCATTAATGAATATTTCTGTTCGTGGCGTAGAAATTGGTCGCTACCGATTGCGCAAAAAGTTAGGCATTGATAGCGACAAAAACCTGTTTGATTTTATGCTTCAGATTTGATTTGCATGGTAGTGAATTAGTCTAAAAAGCAACATTAAAGTGTTGTCACAAGTTTATTACTGCGACAGGAAAACAGTCAGTAAAGTTTAAAAAAGATTGCTATTATACTGATAAATAGGAGCTACTAGTGTATCAGTATAATGATTAGTTTTTTGTGCTTTTATCCAGCCTAGGCTTAATTGCGTAAATATTTTTGCACTTTTTTCCATTTACTTCTATTTCATAGCTATACTGGTTACAAT
>DAOVUO010000053.1 GCA_030632545.1 Bacteroidales bacterium | reverse complement strand
TAAATATACAAATAAAATCAATTGTCAATCCACCTTCTGCAAACTCTCCAATTGTATAGTCTCCTATTAGTTCTACTCCGTCTTCATCTTTTTTACATGAAGTAAAAAACAAACCAAATACAATAATCAGAATTACTGTAAATTTAAAAATATTAATTATACTTTACATTTTATTTATTAAAAATCTTTCTTACTTGAGTCAGGCTTCGGATTTCCTGTTTTAAATTTTTATAATGTTTTTATCCTAAAAGTAGTCTAAAAATATACTACTTTTATTGATAGTTCGTAAACTGAAATTTCTAATTCACATGTTACATTTGAACCTTTCAATTAAAAGAGCTTGGTTTTTCATTATGACAAATTTTCAATGGGTAAATTTATCATCAAGCGACTAAATACTTCATGCTGAGGAGGTATTTTTAAAGTTATGATTATCAAAAACTTAGTTCAACTATTGACTCTATCTATTAACTCTAAAAACTGCTCTTAATGGATAATGATCTGACAACTCGCGCTTACAAACATCAAAATCAATAGTTTCAATAAGCTCTGAATGAAAAAAATAATCTATCCTGAGCCAAGGGAAGCTACTAACATAAGTTTTTCCTAAACCAAAACCAGATGCTAAAAAGCTATCATCTAAAGATTTACTCAAATATGAATAAACATAAGAATTTGGTGTATCATTAAAATCACCTGCAACTATAAAAGGATAAGGACTTTGTGCAAAACATTGTTCCAGTATTCGAACTTGCCTACTCCTTTGTGTAAAAGCAGCAATTAACTTACTATAAATACTCCAAATACGTGAAAATAGTTTTTTCCCAGACACAATTTTTCCATTCATAATATCGTAATCAATTCCTGCAAAATGAATTGATTCCAAATGAACATTATATACTCTTACAGTATCAGAAAACAAAACAATATCAGCATAAATTGCTTTATTTAAAGAATTAGGAAAAAGAATAATTTCGTTTGCAATTATCTCATAACGAGAGAAAATAATTAATCCAGAATTTGCATTCTTATTAAAGACAAAATATGGACTATAAACAAAATCGTTCCAACGCCCCGACTCTAATAACGAATCTACTGCATTAAAATTCCTATACGGTGAATGATAAAATTCCTGAAGACATAGTATATCAGAAGGCTGAGTCCGTAAGAAATTAAAAAGTTGATTACTTGTTCCATCTGCTTCAATCCAATTATAATGGTCAAACTGACGTACATTATACGAAAGAATATCAAACTCTTTAGGATAACTCTCTTCTTTTTGCCACTTAAAATTAAAGTAATTCAACAAGATAGGAAAATAAAACGCTAATGCCACCAAAGAAACACTCCTGTAAAATCGCTTCTTTTTAATAAAATAATAAAAACAGAAAAATAGACTGAATAAAAAAATCAATGGAGATATAAGACCTAATACTGATGGTAAGGCCATGTTTTCGGGTGAAACAAACGAACTTAAGCCTGCAAGAAATAAAAGGAATGCAGAACTTAAACTTAAAAATTTTATTGTTCCTCGAAAAAACTTTTTCAAAACAAAAAATTGTGGGGTTATACTACAAAATACTATTTTTTGCCCTGCTTAAAAAGAAATTCCTTCTCTTCTTTTGATAAACCTTTATATCCGTACTTGGATATTTTATCTAAGATTTCATTTAGTCGTTTCTCATCGTCATGCTTCATTTTATTGAAATTCATGTCGTTTCGAGGTGCATTCCCCTTTTTATAAACAACTTTCATCTTTTTATCTGAAGAAAAATAAGCGATAATTTTATTCGTAAATTTATCAAAACCAATTGACCAATCATTACCATTACGATAATCCTTAATAAAATAATAGCCAAGTAGAGCACCTCCCAAATGAGCCAAATGGCCACCTGCATTATTACCAAACACAAATAAAACATCTAATGCAATAGTAATTAAGGCTATATACTTTAATTTCACCTGTCCAACAAGCATCAAATTAATTTCATAATCTGGCTGATAAAAAGCTACAGCTAATACAACCGCCATTACTGCAGCCGAAGCACCAAGCATTGGCGAACCTACAAATGGAGTAAAATATGGTAAAACATTAAAAATAACAATAAATATAGCAGCACCTGCCAAGCCCCCATAAATGTATACTGTAAGTATTTGCTTCTTTCCAATAAAATGAATAAACAATTTACCAAACCAATAAAGCCACAGCATATTAATTGCAAGATGCATTAAATCTTTATGTAAAAACATGTAACTAAGTGGTGTCCATGGCTTAAAGATTAAATTCTCAAGACTTGAAGGGACTGAAAACCAATCTACAATTGAGAAAGTCTCACTTAATTGCTGAACAAAAAGCATCAATAAAATATCAATAACATTAACTGCAAAAAAAACAGCAACATTTATTATAATCAGTTGTGTTAGTATACCACCTGTTTTAAAAGTACGCTTTATATCATTCAAAATATCCATAACTTAATATTTAATATTGATCAGTAGGCCTAACTCGCCAAATCATTAATAAAATAAAACCAAAGACCATTCCACCTAAATGAGCAAAATGAGCTACATTATCGCCAGTGCCACCACTTATTCCTAAAAATAATTCCAGCGCACCATATATTAAAACAAAATATTTTGCTTTCAAAGGTATAGGAGGAAAAAGAAGCATTAATTTGGTATTTGGGAACATCATACCAAAAGCCAATAATATACCAAAAACAGCTCCAGAAGCACCAACCACAGGTACATTTACTTGGAGTTGCTCTAATTGTTGAACATAAATAGTAGCTTGTTGCATAAATTCAGGATGCGAGGGTGACTGCGTCCACTGAGCAATAAAATCAAATAATTGTTTATAAATAGCAGGAAAATATTCCTTTACAAAAATTTCAAATTGCTCGGGCGACGGGCTATTTGCAAAAATCAAAGCAGCCTCATGCATATTCTGATATTGCCACCATTGTACAAAAGTATGTGTTACAGCAGCACCAAGTCCAGTTATTATATAAAACATAAAAAACTTTTTCGGTCCCCAAACTTGCTCTAGTACTCGCCCAAACATCCACAAGGCAAACATATTAAACAATATATGAAATAAAACAATGCTGCCATTAGGATTAATGTAAGCATGCATAAACATATAGCTCACATATTGATAAGGCTGAAAAAATTCAGACTTAAAAAAATAGAGTCCTAAATAATCAGCTAAATCTATTTGCGTAGTATAACTTAAAACGATGCTTAAAACATAGACAACTACATTTATTAAAAGCAAATTCTTTACAACAGGCGGAATTGTCTTTAGCATATTAATTAAATTTATTTAAAAAAATTTCGAATTTCATCTAATGATAGAATCTTAATTATCTTCTTTCCATCATGAGTAAAATTAGGTGAAGTACTGGAAAACAACTTGGCTGATAAGTCTTGCATTTCCAATTCGCTCATATATTTACTTTTACCATAAGAACCAGCTTTTGCCAATACATTAGCAAGCTTATTATTAACTATTTCCGATAAATTCTCGATACCATTTTCAAGGGCAATAAACAATTCATCCAACAAAAAAGGGATTTCAGAAACACTAATTCCCTGAGGTAGACCATTTATTATCATACGATTAGAAGCAAAACTGCAATCAAAACCAATATGCCCCAAAATACTATTGTGATGTTCTAAAAGCTTTAACTCTTTAGATGACAATTCAATTTCCTCAGGATAAAGTAACTGCTGATTGCTCAAATTATTGGCTTCTAAATCTTGTAAATAATCATCAAATAAAATACGTTCAAAACCTCTTCGTCGGTGAATTAGCATTAAACCAGATTTTACTGATGTAAGAATATAGTCCTTCTTTAATTGCCAAAAACTTTGATTATTCGTCATGCTCGTTTCAGCCTCATCCTCATAAAGTTTAGAACTAAAAGTAGAAACCTGCTCCTTTCCATTTTCCCCATCCACATTTTTCTCAAAATCTTGGTATAAAAGCTCCCAGTTCTGAGGCGATTTATTTACCGACTGATGATGATTTTTCTCTTCAAAGTTTGGTTCTTTGTCAAAAGGATTATAATTTGAGTTATACTCAACTTCGGGCATTATAATAGCTTGACCATCCTTTGGTGATTCTATTCCCCAATTTCCTTTCTGGTCAAAATCAATACTAGGCATAATGTTGTACTTACCTAATGCCTCTTTTGTTGAAACCATAAGAATCTGAAAGATAGCTTGAGCTTCAGAAAATTTTATTTCTGTTTTTGTAGGATGAATATTCACATCTATTTCTGATGGATTAAGCTCAAAATAAACAAAATATGATGCTTGTAAGTCAGGTGATATAAGGTTTTGAAAGGCTATTTGAATCGCCTTATGAAAATACGGATGTCGCATAAACCTACCGTTAACAAAGAAAAATTGATCAGTCAAAGTTTTTCGAGCAAATTCTGGCTTAGTTATAAAACCACTTATCTTAACTATTTCGGTATCAATTGCCAGCGGAATAAGGCCTTGCACAGAATTTTTCTTAATAACCTGAGCTATTCTCTGTTTCAAATTTGCTTTAAACCAATCATAAACTAATTCATCATTTTTGATAAAGCTAAATGATATATTCTCATTAACCAAAGCAACCCTTTGAAGTTCAGTAATTATATGATTAATTTCGGTTTGATTCTTTTTTAAAAATTTTCTACGTGCTGGAACATTAAAAAACAAATCGCGAACAATAAAATTACTTCCAACAGGGCATTGAACTCGCTCTTGCTTCTTAAGCTCTGAAGCACCAATTTGTATATGAACACCTAGTTCGTCACTTTCTTTTCGGGTTTTTAGCTCAACTGTAGCAATTGCAGCTATTGAGGCTAGAGCTTCACCCCTAAAGCCACGGGTTTTAATTGCAAATAAATCCTCCGACTTGCTAATTTTGGAAGTAGCATGCCTTTCAAACGACATTCTGGCATCGGTTTCAGACATACCCAGCCCATTGTCAATCACCTGAATTAGAGTACGCCCAGCATCCTTAATTATCAATTTTATTTCATCCGCACCTGCATCTATCGCATTCTCAAGCAGTTCCTTAACCACAGAAGCAGGACGTTGAATCACTTCCCCCGCAGCAATTTGATTCGCTAGAGACTCAGGTAAAAGATGAATTATATCTGACATATAATTTTTGTTAGAAATAAAGCAAAAAATATGCGAAAAGTACTAGCACTGCCATAATGACAATAAGACGTACATTAGATCTTTTCTCCACCTTTGCTTGGCGATAAAAAAAACCATCTCTTTTAAAACCATTTGAAAAATCAATTGTTTTTCCATTTTTCTCAAGCTCTACTTCAGTACGAATTAAAGACTTTCTCTTTTCTAAAGCTTCTTTTTGTGGACTAAAATGACGTGGATGATATTCAAATTTGCTGTACTCTGGTAATTTAAATAATGTTGGCAATCCCATATCTAATTTTGGGACAAAGATACTAAAAAAAAGGGAGATGTAATCTTGCACAAATTAAATCGTCATACATTAATCAAACACCACTATGAGACATAACTTACACTCAAGGTAATGACATGCCAACACTATAAAAATCTAAAAAAACAAAAAGAGATGTCAGAGACAATTATTAAGGCAATATAAAATATTTCTGATATTTTTTATACTAGAAGTGAGGAAATCAAAAAAAGTTATATATATTTGCAAATGAAATATAGCTTATAAATTTTTCGATAAATTAACAAAAATCAAATTCAGATGAATAAAGATAGGACAAACAATAAATTACGATTTACATACAATCAACTTATCGAATATTCAGTTATTTTACTTTCAAATCTACATAGAGATACTATAATGTTTGAAAAATTTGGAATCAAAGAAAAACAAAAAATTGAATTTGAAAAAAAAATTAATGCACTAAAAAAACTACCTAGTAATCAAGAACTAATGAAAGGAAGAAGCCTTGTTACCAAGCGGAAAAAGGCGATAATTATTATATTAAAAAACAATATTAGAGACATACAACTTAGAGTTCAATTAGCATTCGGGAAATATTCTGAAAAATATAAAAACATTAAAGCTAAAAACATAGCAAATTTAATAGAAGAAGAATTGATTGAAACAGCAGATAGATATATAAGCTTTGCAGAAAACAATGCTGAAGCACTAATGAATTTTGGTTTTACCAAAAATAATTATCAAGAAATAAAAAACACTCTAAGCAAACTTAATAACGCTATTTTTGACTACAACATACTTGAAGAAAGACGAAAAAAATATTCTGAAAAGAGAAAACAACTAGCCGAATCATTATATGATACTCTTGTTAGCTATAGCCATGTTGGTAAAACATACTGGACTCAATACGGAAATGAACTAAAATACAAGGAATATGTATTGTATCCTAACCAAAAAACAAAAGAAAAGGAAAAAGAAACTCAAGATTAAAAATAATAATCCAGTTACACAATGCTTGTAGCACATTACGTAATTTATACAGTGTTCAAGTAGATTAATACTTCGTTAAATTTTTATAAACTACTGAAATCCATAGATTTACTAAATTCCATTTTATTTACTATGTTGTTTATAACTAGCGGAATACAGTTTTGAAACAGTAAATTTAGTAAATCTTACCGAACCATTGACTAGATATTATAATAATTCATATCTTTAAAATATACAACAAAAAATAAACTTAAATAAAGGCAACCCAATATGCATTTATAACGTCTAAATTAAAGTACCTTATCCACTTAATTTAGAAATATGAAAAGCACCAGATTTATTTTAAAACTTACAAGTTTATTTTTATTCTCAATTTTACTTATTTCATGCGATAAAGATAAATCGGATATTGAAATACCAGCACCCCCCGACGAAGAATCGTTTGTTATGAATTTCAATGATTTCAACAACAAAAAAACAAGCTCAATAACATTTATAAACAAAGCTACATCTGCTATTTATATTGGTGTATGGAATTCAATTCTAGCCCTAAACATGGCTATTCCTGTAGCCGCTTTTAAAGGAACAATTAGCCAAGAAGTACAAATCATTGAGGATAATCATTGGATGTGGGAATATGAAATGACTATTTTAATGATTAAATTAAATGCACAACTACATGCATTTTACGAAAACGACAAAATTATTTGGGAAATGCGAATATCTCAAGAAAATGGCTATCAAGACTTTGTTTGGTTTACAGGTGAATCGAACGTTGACCAAACAGCAGGAAATTGGACTTTATACAAAAGTCCAGATAATCCACAGGCCTATTTAAATATTAATTGGGAAAAAAGCGAAGAAGATCCAATTGCCTTTATTAGATATGAAAATGTACTTAATGATGATCCGAATAAAGGTGCATACATAATATATGGAGCTAATGACAATCCAGAAATTGACAGATATTATAATATTGTAGGAGTTGAAACCAATAATTACGCAAAAATTGAATGGAATTACACTCAAAAAAATGGACGAATAGCAGCACCAAATACTTTCAAAGATGAGCTTTGGCATTGTTGGGATATAGCTGGAGCAGATATTTCTTGTGATTAAAAATTCGCAAGAGCAAATTTTACATAAAAAAGCCAATGAATTTATTCATTGGCTTTTTTATGGCACTCCACAAGGCAAAATATGCATTTTTAATCAAACACCCCATAAAAAATAGGGGTATATTAAAAATAATGCATACTTTTGCAGCATAACCCATAAAAAAAATAAAGCATCATGGCTATTTTTAGATTTAAAGCTTTAGAAACACAATTCTCACGTACACCTGTAAAAGTGAATTTTCCAAAGGAACTACCTTCGGAGTATTTTGGAGAAAATGTTTTTGAAAAAACAAAAATGCAAAAACACCTCTCTAAAGAAATTTATGAACGTATTACAGAAGCAATTGATAAAGGTGGTAGGATTGATAGAAAAATTGCAGACCAAGTAGCTGTAGGGATGAAAGCTTGGGCGATAGAACGTGGCGCCACACATTATACACATTGGTTTCATCCATTAACTGATTCAACAGCAGAAAAACACGATGCTTTTTTAGAAATTCTACCAAATGGTGATAAATTTGAAAATTTTGACGGCGAAAAACTTGTACAACA
Organism: Bacteroidales bacterium; assembly: GCA_030632545.1. Taxonomy (GTDB): domain Bacteria; phylum Bacteroidota; class Bacteroidia; order Bacteroidales; family DYOH01; genus DYOH01. The sequence goes on along the minus strand of DAOVUO010000053.1, from coordinate 2,115 downwards.
AGAACCAGATGCCTCTAGTTTACCAAGTGGTGGTATTAGAAACACATTTGAAGCAAGAGGTTATACAGCATGGGACCCTTCGTCACCAGCATTTATAGTAGAAAAAACTCTGTGCATACCCACCATATTTATATCATATACTGGCGAAGCACTAGATTATAAAACACCATTAATACGCTCATTAACAGCATTGGACAAAATAGCTACTGAAACATGTCAACTTTTTGACAAAGATGTAAAAAAAGTTATTGCCACATTAGGTTGGGAACAAGAATATTTTTTAATAGATGAAGCACTATATAAAGCCCGTCCCGATTTGATGTTAACAGACAGAACTCTCATGGGACACGCATCAGCAAAAGATCAACAATTAGAGGACCATTACTTTGGTGCTATTCCAGACAGAGTTGCTTCATATATGCGTGATTTTGAGATAGAAGCATTTAAATTAGGAATTCCTGTAAAGACACGACATAACGAAGTTGCTCCAAACCAATTTGAATGTGCTCCAATCTTTGAAGAAGCCAATTTAGCTGTAGATCACAATCTATTAGTAATGGATGTAATGCGTAGAACAGCGAGAAAGCATAAATTTAGGGTACTATTTCACGAAAAACCGTTTAAAGGAGTTAACGGGTCTGCAAAGCACAACAACTGGTCCTTAGCTACTAATACAGGTGTTAATCTGTTAAAACCAGGCAACAAACCTAAAACGAACATGCAGTTTATAGCTTTTTTAGTGAATACAGTAAAAGCAGTACATGAAAACGCAGATTTACTTAGAGCAAGTATTGTTTCAGCAGGAAATGAATACCGATTAGGTGCTAATGAGGCTCCCCCCTCCATTATATCAGTTTTTTTAGGAGGCCATCTATCTAATATATTAAACGATATTGAAAAAAGAGTGTCAGAAAAACCAATGACTCCTGATGAAAAAACAGCACTAAAATTAGATATTGGTAAAATTCCAGAAATTCTTTTAGATAATACAGATAGAAATAGAACTTCGCCTTTTGCATTTACTGGTAATCGTTTTGAGTTCAGAGCGGTTGGTTCTTCGGGGAATTGTGCTGCACCAATGATTGCACTTAATACCGCTGTTGCCAAACAATTAAAAACATTTAATAAAGAGGTGGAGGAATTAAGTCAATCTGGAGTTAAAAAAGATGAAGCTATTTTACAAATAGTCAGAAATTATATTATTGATTCAAAGGCAGTTATATTTGAAGGAAATGGCTATAGTAAAGAATGGGAAGAAGAAGCTGAAAGACGTAATCTAACGAATATTAAAGATGTAACAGAATCATTAAAACACTATAAAGCAGAAAAATACATTAATTTATTCAAGGAAATGAATGTTCTAAGTCCTCGTGAAATGGAAGCGCGTTATGAGGTACGTATAGAAAAGTACAAAAAAACTCTTCAAATTGAGTCAAGAGTTTTAGCTGACTTAGCTTTAAACCATATTGTACCAACTGCAATTAAATACCAAAGTTCGTTAATTGAAAATGTAAAGGGATTAAAAGAACTTTTCAGTCCAGAAGAATTTAAGGAATTAGCAAGTGCTCGCTTAGTTCTAATTAAAGAAATATCACAACTTATTAGTATGATTAAGCTTAAAGTAGAAGAAATGAGAAAAGAACGTAAGAAAGCTAATAATTTTGAAAATTGTGAGGAACGTGTTGCTGCATACGCACATAATGTAAAGCCATATTTTGAAGAAATTCGTTACCCAATTGACAAACTGGAACGAATTGTTGAAGATGAATTATGGCCATTACCAAAATATAGAGAAATGCTATTTGCACATTAAAACTAAAAAGGCGGTCAAAATTGACCGCCTTTTTAGTTTTAATAAAATTGATAGCAAGTATAAATTAATACTATACATTAAAAATATGCAGGACATTCAATCATTCCATCCTCATTCCGCCCATTCCTAGATTTAAAAATATTATATCCAATCATAACGGAGTGTGTTCCAAACGATGAAGGCATTATAGCTGTTAACGAATATTCAAAAGCATACCCAAAGGAATAAGCCCCCTTATTAAAACCCGTCATTGCAATAATTGAAGCAGGAGTTCGGTATGATGCTCCAATCCAAAATTTATT
>DAOVUO010000025.1 GCA_030632545.1 Bacteroidales bacterium | reverse complement strand
GGCTTATAAATAGAATCTGTGTTATTTCTATACAAATACAATGGATTATTTGCTCCAGAAAACTCCAAAGTATTGTTTATTTTATCAATACTAACTATAGCTACGTCCATGCCGTCCTTCGACTGGTCATCATCCTGACTTTGATGAAGTTGATGTATTACGTTAGCTCTCAGCCGGTTAAGTATTTCGTCGGTTCGTTCAACACCTTTTTCACTTACTATTTTATTTAAAAAGCTAATTCCAAGCATACTCATAAAAGCCCCAGGAACTCCGTGTCCAGTGCAATCGGCAGCTACAATTATAAGCTTATTTTCAGTTTCACCAATCCAATAAAAATCACCACTTACAATGTCTTTTGGTTTAAATAAAACAAAGGAATCGTCCACAAAATCAGTTGAAAAATGATCGGCAGGCAAGGTTGCCTTTTGAATTCGTTCAGCATACTTAATACTATCGGTAATTTCTTTTTTCTGAACTCCAATTTGGTCTCTTTGCTTCTCAGCTAAATTCTTTTGAATCTCAATTTCTTCCATGTGCTCTTGAATTTCTTCTTTTTGAGCTACCACCTCTGCTGTACGCACTTGAACCAAATCCTCTAAAATTTCTTTTTGTTTTTCTATTAGTGCTATTCTCCACCTTACACCAAGGAATACTGCAAGAATAAGCAATACTATTCCGCCAATTCGTGCTACTTGAGTTTGCCACCATGCTGGATGTATAAGAACTTTTATTTTTCGTCCTTCTTTATTCCATACACCATCATTGTTTGTTCCTTTAACTTTAAATGTATAATTGCCTGGAGGTAAATTTGTGTAATTCGCAAAACGGCGATATTTTACTCTATTCCAATCTTTATCATAACCTTCTAACTGATAAGAATATTTATTTTTCTCAGAAAAAATATAATTTAAAGCAACAAATTCAAACGAGATAAAATTTTGATACCATTTTAGCTCAATTTTATTTTTTACAGAAACATTTGAATCTAAAGGGTAATCGCTATTAAATACCTGAAAACGAGTTATTAAAATGTCTGGAACATACGGATTATCAACAATATTATCGGGATAAAATGCATTTAAACCATTAACTCCACCAAATAATAATTTGCCATCTTTTGCTTCAAAATAAGAGCCTACTAAAAACTCATTACTTTGTAAACCATCATTTACATCGTAGTTTCTAGTACTATAATCCTTTGGATTAAATTTACATAAGCCACCGTTTGTGCTCAACCATAAATAGCCATTTTTGTCTTCCACAATTCCCATTACCACATTATTTGGCAATCCATCCTTTTCAGTAAATTTTGTAAAACTACCATCATTTCTATTAAATCTGTTCAAACCAGCTCCTTTTGTTCCAACCCAAATAGTTCCCTCACTATCTTCAAAAACCGAATATACTCTATTTTCCCCCAAGGATTTAGGATTTTCAGGGTCATTCTGATAATGTTTAAACTTTTTTGATTTTCCGTCCCAATAATCAACACCACCACCATAAGTTCCAACCCAATATTTGCCTTCTTTATCCTCAATTATGCAAGTAACAAAATTACTACTCAATGACTGTGGTTTATCAGCAATATGCTGAAATGATGTAAATTTTTTGGTTGGATAATCAAATTTATTAATTCCACCACCAAAAGTGGCTATCCAAAGTTGATTTTTACTATCTTCAAATATTCTGTATATATGGTTACTACTTATTGATTTTGGATTTTTTGGATCATTAACAAAATGCTTAAATTGTTTTGTGTTCCTATCAAATAAATCTAAACCACCTCCATCTGTTCCTATCCAAAAATTTCTGCGAGTATCTTCATAAATTGCTCTCACATGATTATTAGACAATGATTTAGGATTACCTATTTTGTTATTATAATGAGAAAATGTATTTTTTTCATCCATCCATTTATTAAGACCACCATCTACAGTTCCTATCCAAAAAACACCGTTTCTATCTTCATAAATTGAGCGTATCTGACTCGTAGACAGAGAATTAGAGTCATAGGGATTATGTCTAAATATATCCATACCCTGTACCGTTTTGTTCCATTTATTTACTCCACCCAAGGATGTTCCAATCCACAAAACGCCAGTTTTATCTTGATACAAAGAAAGCACCTTGTCAACACTTAAACTATGCGCAAACGTAGGATCATGTGTATAACTAATAAACTTTTTTGTAAGTACATTCAATAATTTTAACCCAGCTTTCTCAGTTCCTAACCATATTTGATTTTCTCTATCAATCAAAAGTGAGTTTATTTGATTATTCATAGTAGATTTTTTCTCATCTACATAATATGATGCTAATATATTTAAATCTGTCTCTGAACTCTGGGCTTTAAACAAACCGTTATTCGTAGCTATCCAAAAATTACCTAAGGAATCAAGAACAACATCATTTACAACATTTGAAGCCTCGTTTTCACTTATTACAAAATTTGTAAATCGCCCTTTATTTCTATCAAAACGACTTAATCCTTTATCCGTAGCTATCCATACTGTAGAATCTTTATCTTCGAAAACAAAATTTATTTGATCGGAAGCCAAACTGTACTGATTAGACGGATTATTTGAAAATTCCATCACCATTTTGGTTTTTCTATTCAAATAAAACAATCCACCAGCAGTACCAATCCACATATTATAATTTTTGTCTTCGTAAATAGCTCTGATATTAGCTATTGCTGGCGAAATAGTTTTTGAACGCACATAACTTACGCTATAGAATTTATCCTTAATTCTATTGTAAATAGAGAGCCCCCTATTTTGTGTACCAATCCAAAGCAAACCCTCTTGGTCCTCAAAAATTACATTAATAGAATTTCCTGCTATGGAATAAGCATTATCTGGCTGATGATGATAAATGGTAATTTTATATCCATCATATTTATTTAAACCATCTATTGAACAAAACCACATAAGACCATAACTGTCTTGAATCACAGAATTTATGGTGCTCTGAGAAAGACCTTCCTCAATAGATAAATGTTCAAATTTAATACTATTATTCTGAGCCATTAAACTGCTATATATTAAGACAAAACTCAGAAGTGCAAACGTTGTCTTTAAGTAGGATTTAAACATTTTATTAGCTTGATTTAGTTTTTTATATATTTACATTCTGAATGATTATACAGATAATCAGAATTAGTTTGTAGGGATAACAAAGCATCAAATTACAAATTTCGTGCAAGAAAATAAACTTTTTAGCTTATTAATTAATATTTTTATTAAGATAAACTTTTTATATTTTAAGGAAAGTACAATTTATTAACTCAAAAACAGAATTTAAGATTCTCTATATCAACAGAATATCGCATAATGAGAAATAATATCCTTATAAACTCTTTGATCGAAAACAATTCTATTGGTATAGTTATATTTAATACAGATTTTAAAATATTACGGTCAAATTATATTTTTACTAAAATATTAGACATAATAAAAAGCAAAAAATTAATTTTTTCAGACCTCATTGTAGATTTTAAAAATTGTTTTAATGCTCATTCTTCTGATGAATATATTTATAGTTTTAACTCACAAACTCAAATACAATTACAATATTTTGAATTGAAAATAGCAAACGAAAATTTTATTGTTTTAAAAGTTAATTTAATTCTTTATGGACTATTTATTTTACTTGAGGAAGAATATAATATTAAGAATTGCGCAAGACTTATAATTAGTGAATCTAAGAAAATATATGCTAATGAATATTTTTTAAAATCGCTAAAAATTAGCACAAGTATAAATTCTCTTGATGATCTTTTTAAACAAATTCATCCAGAACAGCGGGAAGATATAAATTTGCGATATAAAAACAGGGTTAATGGACTGGCCGAAGAAGATAATTACAAACTCAATATTATCGAAAGAGGTGGTCGCCTTAAAGAAATAATTATTAAAACAACAAAAGGAAATTATAATTTAGAAAATGTTTTTTTTTACAACTTAAGTTATGTTGAAACCGAAAAACAACTAAAGAATGAACGTGATCAACAAAAAAAATTCACTAGAAACATTTTAGATAACATTTTAGAAATAGTTTGGGATTATGAACCCAAAACAAAAAAACTAAATATTAGCAAAAGCTTTAGTAATCTGATTAACGAACAATATAAGTATATTTCGCTTATCACTTTTTTCAGACTTCTTCACTCAGATGATTTTCAGAAGATTAGATTAATTATTGAGCGAATTAGAGAAGGAACACAAAAAATTATTCAAATAGAAATACGTATTTTACAGGACAAAAATAAATTCCAGTGGTTTTTATTACGTGGTTTTATAAATCAAAAAACAAAAAATTCTATTCCTTTTTTACATGGAACACTCCTTCCAATGGATTTTTATATAAATGAACGAATTCAATATCAGGAACTTCGCCTTTCATTAAATCTATTAGTTCAAAAACATCCTTTGGCAATGGCCTTGTTCCAAAATAAAAGCTTTCATTTTAAAAATACCAATTTTCAGCTATTAACTGCAAACAAAAAATTCAGCTCATTTTTAGAACTTAATGTAAATAACATACTTGAAAAAACACTTATTGAAATATTTACATTATTTGCCAAAAAATACAACTTACAGCTATCAAATTCAGAAATTCCCTATAATCAAAAAATTACATTAAACGACCAATTTGCTATTTGGCTTATAAAACTGAATGAAAATTTATTTATATGCCTAATTGATGAGACAAACGAAAAATTTGTAAATGAGCTAAGTCAACAAAAAAATAAGATAGAAAGCATTACACTAAAAAAGGAAATTCAAAATAATTCGCTCTCGTGCCAAAATATTATTAATTTAATACCTGCAAGCTTTGTATTATTAGATCCAGACTTTAAAATACTAACATTCAACAGAGAAGCATACGTCTTATTTCAACAAATATCCGAAATTGAACTCAGAGAAAATATTTATTTATTCGACTATTTGCCAAATGAATATAATTCCACAATTTTACAGATTTTTAAAACTGCACTCAAAGGAAAAAACAAAGTTGCCGAAATTGAAATTCAGAAAATTGAAGGTGAAATAGTATGGATGCAAATATGGATTAAGCCTATATCGGGAAAAGCTAAAGAAGTTACTAATCTAGCTTTTATGGCTTTTGATATTACTCGACATAAAAAAATAGAAAAGCAATTAATAAAATCGAAAAACAAAGCTGAAACAGCTGATAGATTAAAAACAGAGTTTGTAAGTAATATGTCGCATGAAATAAGGACTCCAATGAATGCAATTATTGGCTTTTCGGAGTTATTAGAAATGGAAATTACGAGCAAAGAACATCTTGAATATATATCTGTTATTATAGATAGTGGACAGCAATTACTTAACTTAATTGAAGATATTATTGATATCTCAAAAATTGAATCTGGTGAAATTATTTTAAAAGAATCGGCACTAAATCTTAGTCGTTTTATGCTCGATACTTATAATTTATTTCAATCTGAAATACAACGAAAAAAACAGAATAAAATAAAACTGGTGCTGAATAGAAGTTTGTCGCAACGCCAAGCAGAAATTTATATTGATGAGCAGAAATTGAATCAAATATTTACAAATCTAATTAATAACGCACTTAAATTTACGAAAAAAGGCTTTGTAGAATTTGGCGTACAACTTATAGAAAACAATAATTTTATAATGTTTTACGTAAAAGACAGTGGAATTGGCATAAGCAAAAAACAAAAACAATATATTTTTCAGCGCTTTGCTCAAGCAGATGGCTCAATTAAAAGGCAATTTGGGGGGACTGGGCTTGGCTTAGCAATTAGTCTAGCTTTAGTAGATATTTTAGGCGGCAAACTTGAACTTGAAAGTGAACTTGGAAAAGGTAGTCTTTTTTGGTTTAAAATTCCATATAAGCCTGTGAATCAGATAAGTCATAGATTGTTCCCTAATGAATACACAATGAATGACTGGTCTGAATATCAGTTGCTTATATTATCACAGGACAATAAATTAATATCTAAAATAAAAGAAAAATTTGCAACACATCAAATTAAAATTTTATCTACATCAAACATACAAACTGCGACTGAATTACTTAATAGTGACGAAAAAATTAACTTTTTCTTATTAGCTTGCGAGTCCTTAAATCAAGAAATAATTGGTTTTCTGAAAAAAAATAGTAATAATTTTAAAACTATTTGTATTTTTAGTGAAACAGATTACGATGAAATGAATACACTTTTACAGAATAATATTGATGATTTTTGTTTAAGAAATAATATTGAAACTACTTTATCCCAAGTTTTAAACAAATTTATTCAGAATGAATAAGAAAAATAATAATTCAGTTTTTGAATTCGCAGAGATGCTATTGGCTCAAATAATTCAAATAATTGAAGAAAATACAAAAAATGGTATAATTAATTTTTCCAATCTAAATTTTAAGGAAAAAAAAATTCTTGAAGCTCAAAAATTACCTTTATTTATAATTGAGAATGACGATATTAAATGGAAAAATAAATATTTAATAGATTTTTTGGATAATAGTTCGATAGACAATACAAGTTTCTCAAGTGTATTCTATCAAATACACAAACAGCAGATTGAAAAATGTAAGGCGTTTAACATAAATGTAATTACACAGCTATTCGGCACACATATATTTATTAACGAAAATAACAAACGCTTTTTTTACTGCAATAAAAACCTTAAATCTAGCAATCTTCAAATAATAAGTATATTTGATATAGATTCTCTAATAAATGTTTATAACGATTTATTTGCTAATCAACTTTTTTTAAAAAAACTATTTAACTCTACTAGTGAAATGTATTTTATAGTAGACGAAAACTATAATTTTTTAATAAAAAACAAAGTATTTAAAAAATTTCAGGCAAAACTAGACCCCCGAGCTGAGATTAGTCAAATAGATAAATTAATGCTTATTGAAATAAAAAATCATTGCCAAAAAGTTTACGAAAGTAAAAAAAGACAAAAAATTATTACAAGTGAAATTTTTGGAGGAAAACTGCTACATATTAAAAGAAACTATTCTCCATTTATTATTAATGGAGAAACGTACATACTTGCTCATTACAAAGATATTACGACTGAAATGACAACAAAAAATAAACTAAAAAAGGAAATTGCTTTCTTACATAAATTTTTAGACTACACAAAAATTGGCTATCTGTTTTTTAATCATAAAGCTGAATTAATAGCTTTTAATTCAAGAGCGACAACTCTTTTAAATACAACACTTGATTATAATATAGGCACACACACAACTTTTGATAAGATTAAAACATGTTTTTCCGAAGACGAATTAAACAATTTATGTGCGGTAGATTTCAGTAATGAAAATGTAAAAACTATTGAAATAAAAATTATAAAGCTACAGTCTGTTTTTTATCTGAAAATTACTAAAAGTCTGATTAAAAACAAAGAACTAAAATACCTTGCTTATGCAATTGAAAATATTACAAAACAAAAAAAACAAACTATAGAGCTTAGTAAGCAAAATACATTTCTTAAAAATTTAGCCGCTATAGGAAGTAATATTTTAAATATCGACAATAGAGAAAAATTATATGAAAATCTAAATACAGCCCTATCGAACACCTTATCCAATGATTGTGTAATTATTTCTTTCAGACATCAGTCTGATAAACAGGCGATTTTAGATAATCTATATATTGGTAAAGAATTCGAAAAACATTTTCAGAATAATAATTTTACTCAGAATAATATAATTTCTACTACTGATTATCAAATATTTACTCTGTCAAAAGGAAAAAATATCCATAAAATTAAAAATACTGAACAATTAATACCTATTTTAAAACCAATTGGACTAGAATTGAATGATCAAAGTACACTTAATTACTATTTAGGAAATTTAATTAACAAGGCTAACATCTATTATAGCGTCATTATTATTTCACTTGAATTACATCATACCTTAGTGTCAAATTTTCTGGAAAGTATACTAAACCAATACAATAGTAAATTAACTTCAATTATTCAGCTCGAAAAAATTAATGCTCAAAAAGAAAATGCTATAGAACTAAGCATGGCCAAATCTGATTTTGTTTCAAATATTACACATGAATTAAAAAACCCTTTAAATTCGTTGCTTGGATTTAGTCGATTGCTCGAAAAAAGAGAATTAGAGCCTAAAACTAAGGATTATATTACTATTATTAGAAAAAACAGTGAACAACTATTAAGTATAATTCAAGACCTGTCGGACATTTCAAAAATCGAGTCTAATACATTAAACATACAATTTGAAAAAGTAGATCTTTTATCAATAATGGAGGAGCTTCAAGATTTATATGAAAATTATAAGGAAATTAACCCAAATGTAGTACTTAATTTTAAATATTCAGTACATGACACAGTTAATGTAAATGCTGATTTTATTAGACTAAAACAAATACTTATTAATTTTATTAGTAATGCATTAAAATACACAACAGATGGAATTATAACTGTTGGTTATAGTGCTGAAAATGAAAAAGTTAAAGTTTATGTAAAAGACACAGGAAAAGGTATTTCAGAAGATAATCTTAAAAATCTTTTTAAGCGATATAATAGAATGAGTGAAGTCCATTCAAAAAAAGAAGGTGTTGGTATAGGACTTTCCATTGCACAGGAACTAGCATCAAAAATAAATACAAAAATAGATGTTGAATCAAAATTAGGTAAAGGAAGTACATTTTCAGTAAAACTAAATGTTTATGTTGAAGTAAAAACTAAAACCGAAGACATAAGGAAAATATCAAAAAATGGCTCAAATCAAGAGCTTTTAGTTGTAGAAGATGACGAAAATACCGTGAAGTTTTACGATTTTTTCTTAAGCGAACTTAAAATAAATTATACAATTTGTAGAAGTGCTAAAGAAGCAGAAAATCAAATAAAAAAAATCAAACCTGACCTCATTTTCTGCGATGTAAGAATGCCACATAAAAATGGAATTGACTTTATTTTGGAAAATCAAGCTTCTCTAAAAAACATTCCATTATACTTTATAACTGCTGATAATGCAATGGATATAAAAAGTAAAGCAGACAAAGCTAATTGTATTCAAATAATATACAAACCTATAAACCCAGAGTATTTAATAAAAATTATAGAAAAACATGGGTTTAAAATAGAAAGCACCTTATAAATATGACTAAATTTAAACTTATACTATTAATTCTTTGGGTTAGTAGTCAGTATATTAATGCACAAAACAACAATAAGGAAAAGGAAAATCCTAAATTTTCTGAAAAAATATTTTTTGGTGGGAATATTGGACTTCAATTTGGAACTTACACCTACGTAGAAGTAGCACCTCTTATGGGTTTTCATGTAACACCTAGTTTAGATATTGCGGCTGGAATAATGTATACTTATTCAAAAAACTCAATCACCCAATTTAGTAGCCAAATGTACGGCACTAATGTATATAGCCAACTAACTTTAATTAAACCCTTTGTAGTTCATGCACAAGCAGAGCTTCTTAACTCAAACTATATAGCTTTAAATGGTGAAATATCAAGAGATTGGTTTGAAGCATTTTTAGTAGGAGGGGGGATAAAGCAACAAATTGGTGCAAAATCGTATTCTTTCTTTCTGATTTTATGGAACTTAAGTGATAGTTTTAGTTCGCCCTATCAAAACCCAGTAATAAAAGCAGGTATAATTTTTTAAAAGCTTATGCAAGTATCTGGTCCATATTGGTTTATTATTCAAATTTCAATTATTATAATTGTTTCATATATATTCAATAGAATATCAGATAAAACAAATATTCCAAGCGTAATATTGCTTATTGGTCTGGGTATGATTCTTCAAATGGAATTTGTATACCTTGAGGTAAAAAAAATAAATCTTTTTCCAATTTTAGAGGTTTTAGGAATAGTTGGCTTAATTTTAATTGTACTCGAAGCTTCCTTAGATTTAAAACTGAAAAAGGAGAACAAATGGCTAATAATAAAATCATTAGCCATAGCATTTATTTCAGGAATAATAACTGCTGGAACTATTGCTTCAATTTTTATGTTTGTACTTGATTTTTCATTTAAAATTTCACTTATTTATGCAATTCCATTGTCAATAATGAGTAGTGCAATTGTAATTCCAAGTATAGAATCGCTACCAAAAAAGAAAAAAGAATTCATGATTTACGAAAGCACCTTTTCAGATATTCTTGGAATCATGTTTTACTATTTCACCATACAATCAATGGATATAAGCAATTTATCTCATCTAACTTTTTCCATAATTGCAAACATTGGGGGCACAATAATAGTAAGTATTACAATTAGTTACATTATAATTTTTGTGTTTCAAAATATTAAAGCAGAGGTAAAATTATTCTTACTTATTTCTGTATTAATGTTGTTTTACTCAATTGCAAAAATTTTCCATATTTCAGCACTCCTTATTATTCTTGTTTTTGGATTAGTATTAAATAATACCGAATTATTCTTTTCTGGGCGATTAAAAAAACATTTAAAAACTTCAGCAATTGAAAATATTTATAAAAACTTTCGACTTATCACACTTGAATCCTCGTTTGTAGTTCGCACACTTTTTTTTGTTGTTTTTGGATTAGTTATAAGCATAGCTGAATTATTTAGCTGGCAAGTAGCTGGACTATCAATAATAATTATTGTAGTAATATTTATTATTCGTTATTTAATTCTAAAGCTAATACTTAAACAAAATTTTTTTCCTGAACTTTTTATTGCTCCACGCGGATTAATATCTATATTATTGTTTTTTGCCATACCTCAAGAGTTTCGAAATGAAAGCTTTGAATCAGGAATACTATTATTTATAATCCTCATATCAAGCATATTAATGACGGTAGTTTTAATTCGAAATTCAAAAATAATAAAGCTTGACAAGGAGGAAAAAAGAATAGACGACATGATAAGAAACAATTCTAAATAAAAAATAAAAAAAGAATTTCGGAATAAAATTTGTATCTCTCCAGTGGGAGATTTTGATAATTGCCACAATTAAGTTAATTTTAGCCATTAGTAAACCTCCCGAATTTTTCTAAACAATTTATTTGTTGATTATGAGAAAAATAGAGCTGCATTGGCAGATTCTTATAGCTTTAGTATTGAGTGTATTATATGGAATTTTCTTACCTGAATACATTTCATGGGTATCGTGGATGGGCGTTCTTTTTATGCGTGCCTTAAAAATGATAATAGTTCCATTGGTATTAACATCCATAATTTCGGGTGTTGCAAATTTAGGTAGCGCAGAAAATCTAGGCCGGCTTGGCCTAAAAACCATGTTGTACTATTTGAGTACGAGCACATTAGCCATACTCACTGGATTGCTATTTGTGAATATTATTAAGCCAGGAATTGGTGTTGACATAGGCTTATCAAAAGGAATTGAGCATATAGAAGCCTCACGCAATACATTCTCAGACACCTTAATGCAAATTGTTCCTAAGAATATTTTCGAGGCATTTGCATCAGATCAAATGCTTTCAATAATATTTTTTGCTATTCTATTTGGTTATTTTATTACCAGAATTGCTACGAAAGAGAAAGATTTAATGACCAACTTTTTTAATGCAAGTTTTGAGGTAATGATGAAACTTACAATGTTCATCATCAAATTTACACCAATAGGAATATTTGGCATTGTAGCACAAGTTATAACTGAAAATACCAATAGTTTACAAGAATTAGTAAGTGGAATGGGAAAATATATGCTTGCAGTTTTACTTGCACTTGCTGTTCACTTCTTTATTACTTTACCGCTAATTCTAAAATATATTGCTAAAGTAGATCCATTTAAACATTTAAGGGTTATGCGAAGTACTTTGCTTACCGCTTTTTCCACCTCATCAAGTGGCGCAACACTTTCTCTTACAATGGAGTCGGTAGAAAACGGTTCTGGTGTGTCAAGTAAAATTACAAGTTTCACATTACCCCTTGGTGCAACTATAAATATGGATGGCACAGCGCTATACGAGTGTATTGCGGCTATATTTATAGCACAAGCCTATGGATATGATTTATCAATGCTCGATCAAGCAATTATAGTGGTGACAGCTCTCTTGGCATCAATTGGTGCAGCATCAATTCCTATGGCTGGTTTGGTAATGATAACTATTATATTAACTGCTGTTGGTCTTCCACTAGAAGGCGTAGGATTAATTTTGGCAGTAGACAGAGTACTTGATATGCTTAGAACAGCCACAAACGTTTGGAGTGATAGCTGTGGTGCAGTTACTGTAGCAAAATCAGAAGGTGAAACACTAAAAATATAAAAAATGCATTTATAATCTCTTTAAACAGAGTTTAATATAAAGTAAAAAAGTGATTAGTGTTTTAAACAACTAATCACTTTTTTACTTTTTACCTATATGAAGTTTACAAGTAATTTTGGTTCACAATCGGTATTAATAACAATGTTTTTCAGCCTGTAATATTCTGATTTTCTTTCTGCTTTCTCTAAAATCTTTTGTCTAATAAGTCTCAAAAAAGGGATAAATCGCTAGTAATCAAATAAACTTAACTTCGTAATATAGTCATAGTAGTTTAGATACTGTATTACTCCAATATAGAATGCAATACGGCTAATGCAGCTCTAGTACCATCTGCAACTGCAGTAGTAATTTGCCTTGTGTCGGTATCACGAGCATCACCAACTGCAAAAACATTTTTAAGATTTGTTTCAAGCTTTTCATTAGTGATTATTTCGCCCCACTCATTTAAAACAACAATATCCTTCAAAAATTCAGTATTCGGAACATAGCCAACAAAAATAAATGTTCCATCAATAGGCATTTCTGTAATTTTATCTGTTGGAATATGTTTAATTTTCGCCATAGTAAGTGATTTATCCCCAGTAAATCCAGCAATTGTAGACTCCATTATAAAATCAATTTTCTC